>NZ_JBGBPT010000127.1:0-18992 GCF_041106355.1 Streptomyces sp. BF23-19
CGCCCCGGGCCCCGGCGGTGCCCCCGCCGGGCCCCCCGTCGCCGACCCCCTCACCGTGGCCCGCGGCAAGCGCCCCGCGCCGCACGGCCCGCCCCTCACCGCCACCGACACCGCCCTCATCAGCTATACCTCCGGCACCAGCGGCACCCCCAAGGGAGCGATGAACCCGCACGGCGCGCTGACCTACAACGCCGTCCGGCAGGTCACCTCCCACCCCCTGCCCGAGGGCGCCACGTACTTCGCCCTCGCGCCCCTCTTCCACATCACCGGCATGGTCTGCGAACTCGCCGCCTGCTTCGCCAACGCCGGCACCCTCGTCCTCGCCCACCGCTTCGACGCCGGCGCCGTCCTCGACGCCTTCCTCGAACACCGCCCGGCCTACACCGTCGGCCCGGCCACCGCGTTCATGGCCCTCGCCGCCCACCCCGGGGTCACCGCGGACCACTTCGCCTCGTTCCAGGTGATCTCCTCCGGCGGCGCCCCGCTCCCGCCCGCGCTCGTCGAGCGCCTGCGCACCGCCTTCGGCTTCTACCTCCGCAACGGCTACGGCCTCACCGAGTGCACCGCCCCCTGCGCCAGCGTGCCCGTGCACCTCGAAGCCCCCGTCGACCCCGCCTCCGGCACCCTCTCCGTGGGCCTGCCCGGCGCCGACACCGTGGTCCGCATCCTCGACGAGCGGGGAGCCGAGGTGCCCTTCGGCGAGACCGGCGAGATAGCCGTCCGCGGGCCCCAGGTGGTACCGGGCTACTGGGGTCTGCCCGCGGAGTCCGCCAAGGCCTTCCCCGGCGGCGAACTGCGCACCGGCGACGTCGGATTCATGGACCCCGACGGCTGGCTCTACGTCGTCGACCGCAAGAAGGACATGATCAACGCCTCCGGCTTCAAGGTCTGGCCGCGGGAGGTCGAGGACGTGCTCTACACCCACCCCGCCGTCCGTGAGGCCGCGGTGGTCGGCGTCCCCGACGTGTACCGAGGGGAGAGCGTGAAGGCGTACGTGAGCCTGCGCCCCGGCACCTCGGTGGAGCCGGCGGAGCTCGCCGCCTACTGCGCCGAGCGCATCGCCGCGTACAAATACCCGCGCCAGGTCGAGATCCTGCCTGTTCTTCCGAAGACGACCAGTGGCAAGATCCTGCGACGGGAACTGCGCGATCGCGGCTGAAAACAGTCGGACGGTCGTACAGCTGGTCGCAGTGACCAGGCAGGAACGAGGAAGGGAAGGTCAGCGCCATGGCGGCACGGACCACGGAACCCGCAGGCACGCACGAGGCCCCGGTACCGCAGCGGCTGCTGGCCGTCGCCACCCGGCTCTTCGCCGAGCGCGGCTACGACCGCACCTCGGTCCAGGAGATCGTCGAGGCGGCCGGTGTCACGAAGGGCGCGCTCTACCACTACTTCGGGTCCAAGGACGACCTGCTGCACGAGGTGTACGCGCGGATGCTGCGGCTCCAGCAGCAGCGCCTGGACGCGGTGGCCGATTCCGACGCGCCCGTCGAGGAGCGGCTGCACGCCGCGGCCGCCGACGTGGTCGTCACGACCATCGAGAACCTCGACGACGCGATGATCTTCTTCCGGTCGATGCACCAGCTCAGCCCGGAGAAGTCCAAGCAGGTGCGGGCGGAGCGCCGGCGCTACCACGAGCGCTTCCGGGCGCTGGTCGAGGAGGGCCAGCGGACGGGTGTGTTCTCCGACGCCACCCCCGCCGACCTGGTGGTGGACTACCACTTCGGTTCCGTCCACCACCTGTCCACCTGGTACCGCGCGGACGGTCCGCTCACGCCGCAGCAGGTCGCCGATCACCTCGCCGACCTCCTGCTGCGCGCCCTGCGTCCATAGCGTCCACCGGGCCGTCGGGCGACCGGGCGACCGGGCGACCCGGCCCGCAGGGCCCCTAGTACGTGATCTCCTCGCCGCCGGAGTTCCAGACCCGGGCGTAGCCCGGTTCGCTGCCCGGCACCCAGTTCGGCTCCAGGATCGACAGCCGCCCCGGTTCGTGGCAGAACACCGGAGCGAACTGCGGGCCCGGAGAGAAGTCCGGCCACGCGACGAGGAGGTGGTCCCCCGGATCGAGGACCACCTCCCAGGCGAGCGGTTCGAACCACACGCTCAACGGTTCGGGCCCGTCCGCGGCCACCTTGAAATGGATCATGGCCTGGAGCGTACGGGGCCGTTCCCGCCCACCGGGCCCGGGGGTCCGCCCGCCGGCGGACCCCCGGGCCCGTCGACTACTCGGCCACCTTCAGCAGCTTGTTCGCCGTGCCCGCGGACGGGTTGGTGACCGCACCGGACGTGGCCGCCCCCGTCAGCGCCGCGGCCGTCTGCGCCGGAGTCGCGGACGGGTGCCCCGCCAGGTAGACCGCCGCCGCGCCGGCCGCGTGCGGGGCCGCCATGGAGGTGCCGGAGATGGTCTTCGTCCCCGTGTCGCTGTCGTTCCAGGTGGACGTGATGTCCGAGCCCGGCGCGTACAGGTCCACCACGGAGCCGAAGTTCGAGAACGAGGACTGCTCGTCGTCGATCGTGCTCGACGCCACCGTGATCGCCTCGGTGACCCGGGACGGCGAGCCCTGACCGGCGTCGGCCGACTCGTTGCCCGCCGCGACGGTGAAGGTGACACCCGAGGCGACGGCCCGGCGCACCGCCTCGTCGAGGGCCTCGTCGGCGCCGCCGCCCAGGCTCATGTTGGCCACCGAGGCGCCCTTGTGGTTCTGCGTGACCCAGTCGATGCCCGCGACCACCTGCTCGGTGGTGCCGGAGCCGTTGTCGTCCAGCACCCGCACCGCGACGACCTTCGCCTTCTTGGCGACGCCGTGCGAGGTGCCCGCGATGGTGCCGGCCACGTGCGTGCCGTGGCCGTTGCCGTCGTCGGCGCTGTCGTCGTTGTCCACCGCGTCGAAGCCCGACGTCGCACGGCCGCCGAAGTCCTTGTGGGTGGTGCGCACGCCGGTGTCGATGACATACGCCGTCACGCCCTCGCCGCCACCGTCGGGGTAGGTGTACTTCTTGTCCCCCGCCTGAGCGGTCTGGTCGATCCGGTCCAACCCCCAGGAGGGCGGGTTGGTCTGGGTGGCGTTGATGGTGAACTTCTTGTTCTGCACGACCTTGCCGACGGCCGGGTCCGCGGCGAGCCGCTTCGCCTCCGTCTCGCTGAGACCCGCGGCCGAGAAGCCGTTGACCCCGGAGCCGTAGGAGCGCTTCAGCTCGCCCCCGTACTTGCGGGCGAGCTGTTCCTTGTTCGCGGATGCGTCGAGTATGACGACGTAACTTCCGCTGATGGCGCCGGGTGCGCCGAGGCCGTACACCGTGCCTTCGGCCGGGGTCGCCGCTCCCGCGAGGGGGGTGGCGAGCAGGGCCACGGCAGCCGCTGTGGCCGCTCCGGTACCGACCGCCGCGTACCGGAAACGGCGCGAGCGCTTGTGAGTTGCCATCTGGAGGGTTCTCCTCGTGTTGACGTTGGGGGCGTCAGACCTTCTGGAGAACCCTCTTCCGATTGACAGGCGCAAATCAAGAACGCTTTGGGGTTACGGGGTTGTTCAACAAGGTTTCTTAAAGGGACCCCCGCACCGCCTTCACCTCGCACACGAGTTCATACGAACTCTCGCACGATTTCCACACGTTCACGGGCGACCGGCCGCATACCCCTTCAACTCCCGCCGCGCCAACGACCGCTGGTGCACCTCGTCCGGCCCGTCGGCCAGTCGCAAGGTCCGCGCCGCCGCCCACAGTTCGGCCAACGGGAAGTCCTGGCTCACCCCGCCCGCGCCGTGCAACTGCACCGCGTCGTCCAGGATCCGCACCACCGCCCGCGGGGTCGCGATCTTGATGGCCTGGATCTCGGTGTGCGCACCCCGGTTGCCGACGGTGTCCATCAGCCAGGCCGTCTTCAGCACCAGCAGCCGCAGCTGCTCCACCGTCACCCGGGCGTCGGCGATCCAGTTCTGTACGACGCCCTGGGCGGCCAGCGGCTTGCCGAAGGCGGTACGTTCCACCGCGCGTCGGCACATCAGCTCGATGGCCCGCTCCGCCATACCGATCAGCCGCATGCAGTGGTGGATGCGGCCCGGACCGAGCCGCGCCTGGGCGATGGCGAAGCCGGTGCCCTCCTCGCCGATCAGGTTCGCCGCCGGGACCCGGGCCCCGTCGAAGACCACCTCGGCGTGGCCGCCGTGGTCGTGGTCCTCGTACCCGTACACCGTCATCGCCCGGCGCACCTCGACCCCGGGGGTGTCGCGCGGCACCAGGATCATCGACTGCTGACGGCGCGGATCGGCGCCCTCCGGGTCGGTCTTGCCCATCACGATGAAGATCTTGCAGTCAGGGTTCATCGCCCCGGAGATGAACCACTTGCGGCCGGTGACCACGTACTCGTCGCCGTCCGCCGAGCGCTCGATCCGCGTCTCGACGTTCGTGGCGTCCGAGGAGGCCACCTCGGGCTCGGTCATCGCGAAGGCGGAGCGGATCTCCCCGGCCAGCAGCGGTTCCAGCCACTGCTTCTTCTGCTCCTCGTTCCCGAACTGGGCGAGGAGCTCCATGTTCCCGGTGTCCGGGGCCGCGCAGTTGGTGGCCATCGGCGCCAGGTGCGGGCTGCGGCCGGTGATCTCGGCGAGCGGCGCGTACTGGAGGTTGGTCAGCCCCGCGCCGTGCTCCGCGTCCGGCAAGAAGAGGTTCCACAGGCCCTGGCGGCGCGCCTCGGCCTTCAGTTCACCGAAGACGGCGGGGGCGTCCCAGGGCGAGGCCAGCCGTGCGCGCTGCTCGGCGGCGACGGGCTCCGCCGGGTAGACGTACTCCTCCATGAACGCGAGCAGCCGCTCGCGGAGTTCCTCGGTCCGGGCGTCGAATGCGAAATCCATGGGTGAGTGCCTCAGCCTTCCTGGCGGTCCTGGCGGTCCTGGAGAGTGGTCAGTCCGTGCTCGATGAAGACCGGGACCAGCTCGCCGATCCGGTCGAATCCCGCCCCGACGGTCTGCCCCAGCGTGTAGCGGTAGTGGATGCCCTCGAGGATCACGGCGAGCTTGAACCAGGCGAAGGCCGTGTACCAGGCGATGGCCCCGGTGTCCCGGCCCGAGCGCGCGGCGTACCGCTCGACGAGCTCGGCCGGCGTCGGATGGCCCGGCGCCCCGCTCGTCGTGCTGACCGGCGACCCGGTCAGGCCCAGGTCCGAGCTGTACATCACCAGGAGGCCGAGGTCGGTCAGCGGATCCCCGAGCGTGGACATCTCCCAGTCCAGCACCGCCCGGACGGTGTCGGTGCCGGACGGGGATCCGCCGATCAGGACGTTGTCGAGCCGGAAGTCCCCGTGCACCACGGTCGGGGCGGGGGAGACGGGCAGCCTGCGTCCGAGCGCGCCGTGCAGCTCGTCGATCCCGGCGAGCTCCCGGCCCCGGGAGGCCGCGAGCTGCTTGCCCCAGCGGCGCAGCTGCCGGTCCAGGAAGCCCTCGGGCCGGCCGAAGTCACCCAGCCCCACCGCCTCGGGGTCCACCGCGTGGAGGTCCACCAGGGTGTCCACCAGGCCCAGCACCGCCCGCCGGGTCCGCTCCGGGCCGATCGCGGCGAGCTGCTCGGCCGTCCGGTACGGCACCCCGTCCACGAACTCCATGACGTAGAACGGCGCCCCGAGCACGGCCTCGTCCTCGCACAGGAGCACCGGCTCGGGCACCGGCACGGCGGTGCCGTGCAGTGCCTCGATGACCCGGTGCTCGCGCCGCATGTCGTGCGCGGTGGCCAGTACGTGGCCCAGCGGCGGCCGCCGGACCACCCAGCGGGCGGTGCCGTCGGTGATCTCGTAGGTGAGATTGGACCGGCCGCCCTCGATGAGCCGGCCGCGCAGCGGGCCGGTCACGAGTCCCGGCCGGGCCCGGTCGAGATGACCGCGCAGCCGCTCCAGATCCAGGCCGCGTGGGTCGGCCGGGGCTGAGGTCATGGTGCGCACCTCCGTGCGAGTCGACGCGCCGTCGCGAGCCATCATGCCGACCAGTCGGTATGTCGTCCAGAGTGCGGGCGGAAAGAAACTCTCCGCCCGGCGACATCCGCCGGTGTCAGGCGTGACAGAGGATCGGTGTTCCGCCGTTCATCACGGTCATGTCCGTCAGGACCGCCAGGATGTCCAGCGGCGCGCCCTCCGGCCGGCCGGCCAGTTCCGCGTACGCCCGGTGCACGTTCGCCACCAGTCGCTCGCTCTCCCGCCAGGTGCCGAACTCGCCGAGATCGGCCTGCTGGGCCACCTCCAGCGGGGACAGCCCCTTCGCCCGACCCTCCCGGGCGAGCTCGTCCACGTACCGCAGGTAGCGCTCGGTGGCGTCGTAGGCGGAGGGGTCGGTCAGGGGTCCGTGGCCCGGTACGACGGTCTCCGCGTCCAGCGACCGCAGCAGCTCCAGCGCCCGCAGCGAGCCGGCGAGGGAGCCCATCGCGAGGAACGGGGTCCCCCCGGCGAAGATCAGGTCGCCGGTGAACACCACCCGCTGCTCGGGCAGCCACACGACCGAGTCGCCGGTGGTGTGCGCGACGCCCGGGTGGATGACCCGCACCTGCGTATCACCGACGTGCACGGTCGCCCGGTCGCTGTAGGTGAGATCCGGCGGGACGATGTCGATCGCGCCGAAGTCCGTGGCCGGCCAGATCAGCTCCAGCTGGTGCCCGGCCGCGAGCTGTTCGGACCGTGCGTGGTCGTGCCCGAGGATCAACGCCTCGGGGGTGAAGACCCCGTTGCCGTACGTGTGGTCGCCGTGGTGGTGAGTGTTGACCACGGTGCGGGGGAGCGGCACCCCGGCCGCCACGACCGCGGCGCGCAGGGCGAGGGCACGCCGCTCGGTGGCGGCGGTGTCGACGAGCAGGGTCCGGCCCCCGTCGGTCACGAATCCGGCGTTGTTGAGGCACCAGCCGCCGTCCGGCTGGACGTAGGCGTACACCCCCGGCGCGGGCTGGACGAGGTACGGCTCTTCGACGGACATCTGCGCTCTCCCCGGGTCGCTGTGACGAACGGTCGGCATCCTGCCGGCCGTCGCCGCCCCGGGGGAGGGCGGGTCCGGTCAGTGGTCGTCGTAGTGTCCGTCGTGCTCCGCGTGCCGGTGCCCGTCGTGCAGGTAGTCCACGTGATCGCCGTGCCGGACGGTCTCGTGTCCGCAGTCCGCGCCGTGCGCGTGCGCGTGGCCGTCGTGCGTGGTGTGCCCGCTGGGCTCGCACTCGTCCCAGTGCCCCGAGTGCTCGCGGTGCAGATGGCCGTCGTGGGCGTAGTCGACGTGGTCGCCGTGGGAGACCGCCTGGTGCCCGCAGTCCGCGCCGTGCGTGTGCTGGTGCGTGGGGTGCTCGTGGTGCAGGGTCGTCATGGCGCAGAGATTAGTGCGCATTGTCGGATATCGCCCGTTCTGTCGCAGTGGCGTGGCGAAGCGCGATCATCACACCGGCCGGCGGCCCACAGGATCGGCCCAAGGGATCGGCCCACAGGATCGGCCCACGGGATCGGCTCAGAGGATCACCGTCACCGCGAAGACCGCCAGCGCCACCGTGCACGCCACCACCGCCAGGGCCGCCCGCGGCGCGAGCTGCCGTGGCCGGCCGGCCGCCAGCGCCCGGATCCGCCGGTGGGCCACCCACAGGAACGCCAGCCAGATCAGCGCGATGGCCGCCGCCCCGGCCAGCTCCAGCGGCGCGCCCGACCCGCGCAACGCCTGCCGCAGCGCCAGCACCGCCACCACCGAGGAGGCCAGCGTCGTACGCCGCCACGCGAGCCGGGTCCGCTCGGGCTGGAGCCCCGCGTCGCGGTCCGTGCCCGAGGTGCTCACCGCCCGGACGTCCAGCCCAGCAGCACGACCACCACCATCGCCACCGCCACCAGCCCCACGCCCAGGCTCAGCAGCACCGGGAAGCGCGACAGCGGCAGGTCCTCGCCCCGCCGCATCGCCCGCTCGCACCGCACCCAGTGGTTCACCGCCCGCAGCGCACAGGCCGCACCCACCGCGAGCAGCGTGAGGGCCATCCCGACCCGCACCCCCCAGCGCAGGTCCGGCAGGAACTGGTCGACGGCGAAACCGCCGCCCACCAGGGCCAGCGAGGTCCGGATCCAGGCGAGGAAGGTCCGTTCGTTGGCCAGCGAGAAGCGGTAGTCCGGGGTCTCGCCCTCGTCCCTCAGCCGCGAGGGTGCGAACCAGAGGCGCACGTCCTTGACGAAGTCGATCACCCGACAAATCTACAAGCGGGATTCCCGATGCGCGCGCAGCCGCCGGTACGCCTCCAGGCCGTCCGGCACCCAGGCCCACGCCCCGTCGTCCACCCGCCGGTCCAGCTCCTCCTGCGTGAGGTACGTGTGCCAGTCGACCTCCGAGGCCTGCGGGGCCACGGGCAGCTCGCACCGCACCTCGTACACGGACGACCACCAGGCCCCGCCCGGACCCTCGTACAGGAACGTGAACAGCGGCGTCGGCTGCTCCAGCCCCCGCACCCCCAGCTCCTCCTCGGCCTCGCGCAGCGCGGCCTGTTCGTAGCTCTCGCCGGCGCCCAGCACCCCGCCCACGAACATGTCGTAGTGCGAGGGGAAGACCAGCTTGGAGGCGGTCCGCCGGTGTACGAAGATCCGCCCCTCCGCGTCCCTGGCCTGCACGAACGCACAGCGGTGCAGCAGTCCCCGGGCGTACACCTCGCCCCGCGGGGCCTGCCCGACGACCCGGTCCTCCCGGTCCACCACGTCCAGTACTTCCTCAGCGGCACTCATACAGGTCATCCAACCACCGCTGTTGACTGGTTACCGCTCCGTAGCCAAGGATCTGCCCCACCACCGACGGAGGACGGGTAACCGCATGACGTACGACGCAGACGTGATCGTGATCGGAGCCGGGCTCGCGGGGCTCGTGGCCACCGCCGAGCTCGTCGACGCGGGCCGCAAGGTCATCCTGCTCGATCAGGAGCCGGAGCGGTCCATCGGCGGCCAGGCGCACTGGTCCTTCGGCGGGCTGTTCTTCGTGGACTCACCCGAGCAGCGCCGGATGCGGATCAAGGACAGTCACGCCCTCGCCCTCCAGGACTGGCTGGGCACCGCCGGGTTCGACCGCGAGGAGGACGCCTGGCCACGCCGCTGGGCCGAGGCCTACGTCGACTTCGCGGCCGGCGAGAAGCGCTCCTGGCTGCACGCCCAGGGCGTCCGCTTCTTCCCCGTGGTCGGCTGGGCGGAGCGCGGCGGCTACGACGCCAACGGTCACGGGAACTCCGTCCCCCGCTTCCACATCACCTGGGGCACCGGCCCCGGCCTGGTGGAGCCCTTCGAGCGCCGGGTCCGGGCCGGCGTGGCCCGCGGCCTGGTCCGGTTCGCGTTCCGCCACCGGGTCACCGGGCTGTCGGCCACGGCCGGCGCGGTGGACACCGTGACGGGCGAGATCTTGGAACCCTCCGACGCCGTACGGGGCTCCGCCAGCAGCCGCGAGGTCACCGGGACCTTCTCGCTGCGGGCCCAAGCCGTGATCGTCACCAGCGGCGGGATCGGCGGCAACCACGACCTCGTCCGCGCGCAGTGGCCCGCCCGGCTCGGCACCCCGCCGCAGCGGCTGCTCTCCGGCGTCCCGGCGCACGTCGACGGCCTGATGCTCGGCATCGCGGAGCGGGCGGGCGCCAGCCACATCAACAAGGACCGGATGTGGCACTACACCGAGGGCATCCAGAACTGGGACCCGATCTGGGCCCGGCACGGCATCCGCATCCTGCCCGGCCCCTCCCCGCTGTGGCTGGACGCGACGGGCAAGCGGCTGCCCGTACCGCTCTTCCCGGGCTTCGACACCCTCGGAACCCTCGACCACATCATGAAGACCGGCCACGACCACACCTGGTTCGTGCTCAACGAGCGCATCATCGGCAAGGAGTTCGCCCTCTCCGGCTCCGAGCAGAACCCGGACCTCACGGGGAAGTCGGTCCGTGACGTCTTCACCCGCGCGCGCCAGGCCGTACCGGCCCCGGTCCGGGCCTTCATGGACAACGGGGCCGACTTCGTCGTCGAGCGGGACCTGTCCGCCCTGGTCCGCGGGATGAACGCGGTCACCAAGGAGGACCTCCTCGACGAGGCCACCGTCCGCGGCGAGATCGTGGCCCGCGACCGGGAGATCGCCAACCCCTTCACCAAGGACCTCCAGGTCACCGCCATCCACGGCGCCCGCAGGTACCTCGGCGACAAGCTGATCCGTACCGCCGCCCCGCACCGGATCCTGGACCCCAAGGCCGGGCCGCTGATCGCGGTACGGCTGTCGATCCTGACCCGCAAGTCCCTGGGCGGCCTGGAGACCGACCTCTCCTCGCGCGTCCTGACCGGGTCCGGGGAACCGCTGCCGGGCGTCTACGCGGCGGGCGAGGCGGCCGGATTCGGCGGTGGCGGGGTGCACGGGTACCGGGCCCTGGAGGGCACCTTCCTCGGCGGGTGCATCTTCTCGGGCCGGGCGGCGGGCCGCGCCCCGGCCCGGGCCGTCGGCTGACGGGCCGCCTCCGCGGCCGCCTCCGCCTCCGCCTCCGTGCAGGGGCGTCAGACCAGCCGTTCGGTGACCCGGAACCGTTCCGCGATGACGAGGGTGTCGTCGTCGACCGTGAACCCCGGGTCACCGATCGCCCCGCGCACCGGCTCGCTGTGCCAGAACTCCTCGTGTGCCGTACGCCATTCGGCCACCGACGCGTACCCTTCGCCCTCGTCGAGCGCGTGCTGCAACCCGATGTCACCGAGCCGCAGCACCTCCACGGCGGTCACCTCCACGACCGCCACCCCGCGCTCCGCGGAATCCACCAGCAGGGACCGGGCGCCAGGCTCCGGCAGCGGCTCCTCCTCGGCCTCGTACTCGGCGAGCAGGCCGGTCGTGCTGGTTTTCGCCCCGCTCAGCACGGCCGCGACCAGCTGATCGCGCAACGGGCCGGGGAACCCCAGCAGATAGAGGGGAAGATCATCATATGCGGCCATGCGGCCACCCTACGAGACGGTACGGACAGCCCCCGGAAGTGGGCCGTTCATCCAACTCGCACCACTCTCCCAGCAGTTGAAACCCGCCACGCAGTGGACTGGACCTTGACGCGGAGCTGGGCGTACCGCTTTGCTGTGCGTGATCACCGGCGCGCTCACCGTCGCGATCCCCCTACCCGTCCGGCCGAAGCCCTCGCGCGCGCCACGCGCGAGCCACCGGCCGCCGCCGCCCCTCGTCCACCCGCGTCCTGGAGGGAAACCCGCGGATGTCCCCGCCTCCGCCGCCCCTCGGCCGCGCCCGCAAGCGGGACGCCCAGCTCTTCGACCCGGCCTTGTGCGACGCCGAACTCGTCGACGTACGGTCCCAGTTCACCCAAGGGCGGTGGGCCCGGGCCCGTGCCCTCCTCGTCGGCACCGGCGACGACTGGGACCGCCGCGGCCACCGCGTCGTCGTCCTCGCGCAGACCCCGGCGGCCACCGCCTGGGCCCGCGAGTGGCTGCTCGCCGAACCGGAGAGCGCCGATGCCGCCACCCTCCTCGCCTGCGCCGCCGTCTTCGCCGCCCTGCGTCAGAAGGGCAGCCCGGCCGCGGCCGAGGAGGCCTGCCGCCGGGCCGCCGCCCTGTTCCCGGCGGACCCGACCCCCTGGCTCGGGCTGCTCCTCCTCTCCCGCGGCTTCGGCGGCGAGGAGGAGTTCAGCCGTCACTTCGACCAGGTCCGGGCCCGTCACCGCGAGCACCACCACGCCCACCACCTGATGGTCGCCAAACTGGCCGAGCGCGCCCTCGGCTCCGGCCAGGACCCGCTCCACGAGGTCTACGACTTCGCGTCCTGGGCCGCCGAGGAGTCCCCGGCCGACTCCCCGCTCGCCGTGCTCCCCGTCGTCGCGCACGCCGAGCGGTACCGGGTGCTGGCCGCCACGCACGGACACTCGCCCGAGTCGGTCGCCGCCCACTGGGCGGGCCGCCGCGCCCGCCAGGTGCTGCGCGCCGCCTTCGACTGGTGGCTGGAGTGGGAGCGCGAGGACCACCCCCGCAACCGCGTCGACCTCAACTTCCTCGCCCACGCCAAACTCTGCGAGGGCCGCCCCGCCGAGGCCGCCGCCCTGTTCCACCGCATCGGCAGCCATGCCACCCGCGCCCCCTGGTCCTATCCGGACCGGGACCCGCAGAAGGCCTTCCTCGCCGCCCGCGGGGTCGCACTCGGCACCGCCTGACCGCGCCGCCCGCGTACGCCCCACGGATGCCCCCCCGAGTACCCATCCCCCGAGCACCACGCCCCCCCGAAAGGACGCCGCCATGCCGACGGGCAGATCCTCCACGCTCCAGGACCCGGCCGAGATCCGTACGTACAAGGGCCAGGACCGGGCCCTGCGCGCCGACCGCCTCGGTACCGCCGGTCTGCTCCTGTCCGTGCTCGCCGCCAGCGCGCCCCTGATGGTCGTCGCCGGTGTCATGCCCACGACCTTCGGGGTCATGGGCATCGTCGGCCAGCCCCTGCTCTTCGTCATCCTCGGCGCCGTCCTCGCGCTCTTCAGCGTCGGCTACGCCGAGATGAGCCGCCACGTCCACAACGCCGGCGCCTTCTACGCGTACATCGCCCGCGGCCTCGGCCCCACCGCCGGCGCGGCCGCCTCCCTCGTCGCCCTCGTCGCGTACAGCGCCATGCAGGTCGGCGTCTTCGGCATCCTCGGCTTCGAGATATCCGGCCTCTTCGCCACCTACCTGGACATCGAACTCGCCTGGTGGATACCGGCCCTGCTCGCCGTCGCCGTCACGGGCGCACTCGGCTGGCTCAAGATCGACCTCAACGCCAAGGTCCTCGGGGTCCTCCTCCTCGTCGAGTGCGTCCTCGTCGTCGTCTTCGACGTCGCCGCCCTCGGCAAGCCGGCCGCCGAAGGCCTCTCGCTCCACGCCTTCAACCCCGAGACCCTCGGCGGAGCCGGCTTCGGCACCGCCCTCTGCTTCTGCATCGCCGCCTTCGTCGGCTTCGAGCAGTCCCCGGTCTACGCCGAGGAGACCAGCAAGCCGCACATCGTCGTCTCCCGCGTGATGTTCCTCGCCGTCGGCTTCGTCGCCCTCTTCTTCGCTTTCAGTGCCTGGGCCCTCACCGTCGCCACCGGCCCCTCCGAGGTCGTCAAGACCTCCGCCGAGGCCGGCCCCACCCTGCTCTTCCAGCTCACCGAGAGCCGCCTCGGCACCACCTTCACCGACGTCCTGCACGTCCTCTTCGTGACCGGCATGTTCGCGGCCATGCTGAGCTTCCACAACGTGGTCGCCCGCTACGCCTTCGCCATGGGCCGCGAGGGGCTGCTCCCGGCCACCTTCGGGCGCACCAACGCCGGCACCGGCGCCCCCGCCACCGGCTCCCTGCTGCAGACCGGCGTCGCCGCCCTGGTCGTGATCGCCTTCGCGCTCACCGAGGACAAGGCACCCGCCGACCCCACCCTCGCGGTGCAGCCGCCCGACCCCACCACCCCCGTCCTGCACCTGTTCACCTGGATGGGCAGCGTCGGCGCCCTCGGCGTGACCCTTCTCATGGCCGCCGCCTCCTTCGCCGTCATCGCCTTCTTCGTCCGCCGCGGCACCGCCGGCGCCCAGGTCTGGCGCCTCGTCGCGGCCGGCACCGCCGGTCTCGCCCTGCTCGCCATCGCCGTCTACACCGTCAAGGACTTCGGCGTCCTGGTCGGCGCCGAGAAGGGCTCCGCGCTCAGCTGGGTGCTGCCCGGCATCATCGGCGCCGCCGTCGTGATCGGCCTGGCCTACGGAGCCGTGCTGCGCCGCAGCCGCCCCGAGACGCACGCCCGTATCGGCCTCGGGAACGAGGCCTTCCGCCTCGACCAGGCGGCAGAGGACACCCCGGGTACCTGACCTCGGTTTCCACCCCGTACGAAGCCCCCGACACCTGTTTCCATGGTCGTCGGGGGCTTCCGCGTGCAGGGGGTGCTTTTGGAGGGGAGTGGAGCCTCATGGTCTCCTGTTGCGACCAAACCACCCGGATCACAGCACAGGGGACACCACCCAGCTCCCCTGCGCGGCGGTCCGGGCCTGCCTTGTCCCATCCACGAAGGCGAAGTCCCACATGAGTGACCTGAGTGACCGCACCTTGACCGAGGCACCCGCCCCGGCGCCGACCCGCCATGTCGACGCCGGTGACGAGGGCTACAGCAAGGACCTCAAGTCCCGCCACATCAACATGATCGCGATCGGCGGGGCCATAGGCACCGGCCTCTTCCTCGGCGCGGGCGGCCGCCTCGCCGGCGCCGGCCCCTCCCTCGCGATCGCCTACGCGGTCTGCGGAGTCTTCGCCTTCTTCGTCGTCCGGGCACTCGGCGAGCTCGTCCTCTACCGCCCCTCCTCCGGAGCCTTCGTCTCCTACGCCCGTGAGTTCATGGGGGAGAAGGGCGCCTACACGGCCGGCTGGCTGTACTTCCTGAACTGGTCCACGACCACCGTCGCCGACATCACGGCCGCCGCGACCTACGCCCACTTCTGGTCGCTGTTCACCGACGTCCCCCAGTGGGTCCTCGCCTTCATCGCCCTCGCCATCGTGCTCACCGCCAACCTGATCTCGGTGAAGTACTTCGGCGAGATGGAGTTCTGGTTCTCGCTCGTCAAGGTCGCCGCCCTCGTCGTCTTCCTGATCGTCGGCATCTGGCTCGTCGCCACCAGCCACGACATCGGCGGCACCACCCCCGGCCTCGCCAACATCACCGACAACGGCGGCCTCTTCCCCTCCGGCGTCCTCCCGATGCTCCTGGTGATCCAGGGCGTCGTCTTCGCGTACGCCTCCGTCGAGCTCTGCGGCGTCGCCGCCGGCGAGACCGAGAACCCCGAGAAGATCATGCCGAAGGCGATCAACTCGATCATGTGGCGCGTGGGCCTCTTCTACGTCGGCTCCGTCGTCCTCCTCGCCCTCCTCCTGCCCTACACGGCCTACAGCTCCGACCAGAGCCCCTTCGTCACCGTCTTCGACAAGCTCGGCGTCCCCGGCGCCGCGGGCGTCATGAACCTCGTCGTCCTGACGGCCGCCCTCTCCAGCCTGAACTCCGGCCTCTACTCCACCGGCCGCATCCTGCGCTCGATGTCCCTGTCCGGCTCAGCCCCGAAGTTCACCGGCGTCATGAACAAGGGCAAGGTCCCCTACGGCGGCGTCCTGTTCACCGCCGCGTTCGGCCTCGCGGGCGTCGGGCTGAACGCCTTCATGCCCAAGGACGCCTTCGAGCTCGTCCTGAACTTCGCCTCGCTGGGCATCCTCGGCACCTGGGCGATGGTCATGATCTGCTCGCTGTTCTTCTGGCGCCGCGCCCAGCAGGGCCTCGTGGAGCGCCCCTCCTACCGCCTGCCCTGGGCCCCGTACACGCAGATCGTCACCCTGGTCTTCCTGCTCACCGTGCTGGTGCTGATGTGGTGCGACGGCGGCGTCGGCCGCACCACGGTCCTGTTCGTCCCGGTCATCGGCGCCGCCTTGGTCGGCGGCTGGTACCTGGTCCGCGGCCGCGTGGCCGAACTCGCCACCGCCCGCCGCTGATCCCACGACCGCCCTACGAGGCCCCCCGCGCCGGACACCGTTCCGCGCGGGGGGCCTCGAACCGTTCCGCCCCGGCAGCCCCCACCGCGGTCCCGTCACGGCAGACCCGTCACCGGCGCCCCGCGGTACGGGCGGCGAGGACCGTGACGTCGTCCTCGGCGTCGGTGACCCCCAGCACCGCCAGCACGGTGTCGATGACCTCGTCCAAGGCCCGATCCACCGGCAGCGGGATGCCCGTGAGCCGGCGCAGCGAGGCGTCGATGTCCTCGCCCCGGCGTTCCACCAGTCCGTCGGTGAACAGCATCAGGACGCAACCCGGCCTGAGCGCGAAGGACGCGGCCTCGTACCGGCCGTAGCCGGTGCCCAGCGGCGGGCCCACCGGGACCGGCGCCAGGAACGGACCCTCCCCGCGGCCGATGACCATGGCGGGCAGATGCCCGGCGCTCGCGTGCACGCAGGTCCCGGCGGCGTGGTCGACCAGGACGAGCAGACAGGTCGCGACCCGGTCCAGACCGCCGGCGAAGACCACCTGGTCCGCCTCGGACAGGAGGTCCGCCGGCGGATGCCCGGACGCGGCCAGCGCGCGGATGAGGGAGCGGTAGTGGCTCATGGCGACCGCCGCCTCCACCCCGTGGCCCATCACGTCGCCCATCACCAGCAGCGTCCGACCGCCGGGCAGCGCCAGGCAGTCGAACCAGTCCCCGCCCACCAGCACACCCGTTCCGGACGGCAGGTAGCGGGAGGCCACTTCGAGATCATCGTGCGGCAAGGTGGGCTCCGACAGCAGCGCCTGCTGCAGTTCGAGGGCCATCCCCTGCTCCCGGGCGAACCGTTCCGCCTTGGCCAGGCCGGCGGCCGCCCGCTCCGCCAGGGTCCGGGCCACGACGACGTCCTCGCGCCCGAAGGCCGGCGAATCCCCGGCCCGCACCAGGGTGAGCGTGCCGATCGGACGGTCCTGGGCGATCAGGGGGACCACGACCCCCGAGTGGATCCCCGCCTCCCGGTACGCGGCGACCCGGTCCGCGCTCGGCGCCGCCCGGCCGAAGGCCTCGTCGGAGGAGAAGTTCCCCAGCCACGGCTCGCCGCTCTCCAGACACTGCCGGACCGCCGATCCGGGCTGGTAGCGCAGGTACTCCCCGGCCGCGCCGAGCGCCCGGACCCGCGCCGAAAGCTCCGGTACCGAGGTCACCGCGACCCGCCGCAGCCGCAGCGACCCGCCGGCGGGCAGCCTCTCGTCCGGCCCGTCCCGCGGGATGAGCTCCACGCTCGCGGCATCGGCCAGCCCGGGCACCAGGAACTCGGTCAGCTCACGACACGTGGTGTCCACATCGAGGGTGGTGCCGACCCGCACCGCGGCCGTGTCCAGCAGGAGCAGGCGCCGGTTGGTGCGCGACAGCTCCCGCTGCCGCTCCCTGGGGGCGCTGACCTCCAGCCCGATCCCCACCAGCCCCAGCACCCGCCCGTCCTCCTCCAGCCGGTGGTAGGTCCCCCGCCACACCCGTGACTCGTACGGGGAATCGGCCAGGGTGCGGCCCTCCAGGACCAACTCCCGAGGGCGCCCGTCCCGCAGCACCGCGTGGAGCACCTCGTCGGGACGCTCGACGTCCGGCAGCGCCTCGTTCAGCGTCCGCCCCAGCAGCGCCTCGGCGGGCAGGCCGTTCATCACGGCCATGTGCGGGCTGACGTACAGATAGCGCAGGTCGGTGTCGAGCAGGGCGATCCCCGCCCGGGCCCCGTCGACGACCTGCCGCAGCAGCCGGTACTCGCGCACCAGCCGGTCCACATCGGACGGATCGCCCGCCAGGGCGGCGGCGACCACCTCGTCCGCGTCCTCGCCGAACAGCGGACGCGGGCCGGCACCCTCAGCCCACATCACGGGACCTCCCTCGGCCGGTCTGCCCCTCCGATGTGGTCCCAACATAACAACAGGGCAGGTCAGAGCGATATCGCGTCGCTCTGGCCTGCCCTGTTGCCCTGATCAGGACCGGTGGGCCGACGGCCTGCGGCTCAGTGCCAGCAGACTCAGGGCAAACATCAGGACACCCAGGGGGACATGGACCGACGGCACGCGCGCGATGCCCAGGACCACCTGCACCGAGGCGAGCACCAGGAAGCCCGACGAGTACAGGATGGGCCGGGGCGATCCGCCGCCCGGCCGCCACGCCAGGACCGCGGCGAGCACGTACAGCATCGTCGCCCCGTACATCACGCGCGCCCCGATGCCGTGCAGCAGCTCCCCGTGGGCCGAGGACAGCAGCACCCCGGCGGTGACCGCTTGGAAGAAGATGCCCAAGGTCTGCAGCCCGACGGCGACCTGCAGGAACGTGAAGGTACGCGGCTTCTCCGTCGTCAGTGTGGCCATGGTGGCGGTCACCTCTTCTGCCTCACGGCGTAGATCGATAAGGTCTCGGTAGTCCGACGACGTGGGCCCGCGAAATGTGAGGCGAGGCGCCGAGGGACGGACCAGGGGGAGCGGTCGTGAGCATGAGTACGTCGTCCACGCGTGGGGGTGGCCGGTCCGATCCGGGCCTGGACGCGATCGTCGGGGAGCGGGGCCACCTCACCAACCTCGCCTACCGGTTGCTCGGTTCGCTGGCCGAGGCCGAGGATGCGGTACAGGAGACCTACGCGCGCTGGTACGCGATGCCGAAGGGCAAGCAGGAGGCCGTCGAGTCTCCCGGCGCCTGGCTGACGACGGTCGCCGGCCGCATCTGCCTGGACCTGCTCGGCTCGGCGCGGGCCCGCCGCGAGCGCTACGTCGGCGAATGGGTCCCCGAGCCGCTGCCCGACCGCGCGGAGTGGATCAGCGGCCCGGCGGGCGGCGGGTCCGGGCCGGTCGACCCGGCCGACCGGGTCACGCTGGACGAGTCGGTCAACATGGCCTTCCTCGTCGTACTGGAGTCGATGACACCGGCCGAACGCGTCGCCTTCGTCCTCCACGACGTCTTCCGCTACCCCTTCGCCGAGATAGCCGAGATCGTGGGCCGCACGCCCGCGGCCTGCCGCCAGCTGGCCACATCGGCCCGCCGACGCGTGAGCGCCGCGCGGGTCCCGACGGCCCCGACGGCCGGACAGGCCCCGCTCGTCCGGGACTTCAAGCAGGCGTGGGAGGCCAGGGACATCAAGGCCCTCGTCGGTCTGCTGGCCCCCGACGCCGCGATGATCGCCGACGGCGGCGGACTGGTCGGCGCCGCCCTGCGCCCGATCGAAGGCAGCGCGCGCATCGCCGAGTACCTGATCCAGATCGCCGACCGGGCTCCCGGACTGAAGCTCTTGGAACGCTCGGTCAACGGCCGGCCCGGCCTGGTCGCCCAGCACACCGGGGTCACCGTCACCGTGGCGGCGTTCGAGCTGAGCGGCGATCGCGTCACCCGCATCTGGGCGGTCCGCAATCCCGAGAAGCTCCGCCCCTGGCTGGAGGACGGCCAGGGCTGAGCGGCCCACCCCGCGCGTCCCCGGTACCGGGCCGGAACCATCGGCTCCACCGGGGACCCCGGGCGCCACCCGGCGCGGGAAACGAAAGAGCCGGTCGGAGCGACTTCACGTCGCTCC
>NZ_JBGBPT010000128.1:0-18859 GCF_041106355.1 Streptomyces sp. BF23-19
GGGAGTGGTGGGCGGGGTGGTCGGGGGAGTGGTGGGGGGTGTGGTCGGGGGCTGGGTGCCGCCGGGCTGCACCGGCGTCGTACCGCGGGCCAGGTCGCCGAGCAGGGCGTAGGTGGTGCCGGAGATGGTCACCGTCCAGTTGGAGGGGGTGGACACCGGCAGGTAGTAGTTGAACGCCAGGTCGACGGAGGCGCCGGGGGCCAGCGTCTGCCAGGCCGGGAGCTTCAGGGAGACCCGCTGGAAGTCGCCCTTCAGGCCGCCGACGTTGTTGCCGGTGTGGCCGCTGCTGATCACGGTCGTGCCGAAGCCGGACTGGTCGGAGGCGTTGTTCGGGGCCGAGGTGCCGTAGTCGAACCGGAACTCGGTGCCGCCGGGCAGGGTGGCGTTCGTGTTGTTGGTGATCTTCAGCTTGGGGGTGAGCGGGTAGTTGGAGTCGCCCAGCTTGAACTCGGTGAACTCCGTCTTGATGTCGACGGCCTGGGTGGGCAGGGCGGTGGTACCAGCCTTCTTCGCGCCGTAGGGGGAGGCCGACTTGAACTTCTGGTACATCGTGTCGGTGAGCGTGTCGCCCACCTCGTACTGGCCCTTGGCCGCGTTGTAGGCGTAGTCGCCCGCGAGTTCCCAGACCATGGTGCCGCCGATGCCCTTGTCGACCACGTAGTCGGCCTTGGCGGCCACCGACTGCTCGTCCTCGGTGGAGAGGAAGACCTTCTTCTGGGCGTTCCACAGCCATGGCGCCACCAGGGTGGAGTCGTACTTGCGGACGTAGGTGCCGGTCAGGGTGGTGTTCGCCGGGAAGCCGTACGTGGTGACGTAGTCGCCGACGACGCCCTTCTCCAGGTTCTTCGCGTGCCACATCGGGTTGGAACCGGCCGGGGACTCGACCCCGGCGGTGTCCTTGTCGTGCCACAGGTTGTCGATGCCGACGGCGCCGTCACCGCACTTGGTGAGGCCCGCGCCGGCCGGGCAGGTGGTCGCGGGGGCCTTGCCCCACAGGCCGTCGGTGCCGCCCTGCACGTTCTTGAAGCCGCGCGTGTAGTAGGGCAGGCCGATGTTGATGCGGCCGCCCGGCATCGAGCCGCGGAAGTAGTGGTACGCCCAGTCGGTGTTGAGGTAGCCGACGCCGCCGTACTGGGAGGTGGAGTAGACGCCGGCCGCGGCGAGTTCGCCGTCCTTGCCGTCGTCGAAGAGCGAGGCGTTGGGGCCGACGTACTCGTTCCAGGCGCCGTGCAGGTCGTAGGACATGATGTTGACGTAGTCCAGGTACTTCTGGACCTGGAAGGTCTCCATGCCGCGCAGCAGGTAGCCGGAGGAGGGGGCGGCGACGGAGAGCAGGTAGTGCTTGCCGTCGGCGGCGCCCGCGCGGTCGAGCTTCTCGCGCAGGGACTTCATCAGGGCGGCGTAGCCCTGGACCAGACCGGCGCGGCGGGCGTTGGCCAGCTGCCAGTCCAGCGGGTTGCCGGCGTCCTTCATGGTGGTCGGGTACTCGTAGTCGATGTCGACGCCGTTGAACCCGTACGTGCGGATGAACTCGACCGAGGAGTCGGCGAAGGTGTCGATGCCGGCCTGGTTGACCGAGCCGTCGGCGTTCGTGGCCATCGAGTAGAAGCCGCCGGAGGCGACCCGGTTGCCGTCGTCGCCGAAGTAGCCGCCGGTCTCCGCCCAGCCGCCGACCGAGATCAGCGTCTTGACGTTCGGGTACTGCTTCTTGAACTTCGTCAGCTGGTTGAAGTGGCCCTTGTAGGGGAGGGCCGGGTCCATCTCGGCGCCGGCGACGCCGGGCCAGGTCATCCCGGTGGCGGCGTTGTTCACGCCGTCCGAGCCGACGGAGATCTTGTTGTCGGCGCCCACGTGGGCGAAGGCGTAGTTCAGGTGGGTGACCTTGGACCACGGGATGTTGTTGGCGAGGTAGGCGGGGGTGCCGTCCTTGCCGGTGCGCCAGCCCGTGAAATATCCGATGACGCGGCGCTGGTGGTCGGCGCCCATCTTCTCGCGGCCTTCGGCGTCGTAGACCGAGCAGTACGGGACGTCGACGCCGGCGGTCTTGTACAGCCCGTCCGGGCGACAGCCCTCGTTGTCGGCCGCGTGCGAGACGCCCGCCGAGAGCCCGCCCACCAGGAGTCCGGCGATTGCGGCGCCGGATGCCAGGAGCATCGCTCTCGTACGTGTGGGGGACAGCATTGTGCCTCCTGGGGAGGGGAGGATGCAGGACACAACTGGACACAACATGGAGCAACAGGAGTGGTGCGGAAGCGTGTTGGCCCGTGACGTGCGCACATCTGACGGGCTGTTCCCGGGAAGATGAAGGGAACGTTAAGAGGACTAGACCACCCGGGTCAATAGGTCTGGACCAACCCCGCTCGACTTGACAAAGTTCACCCCGATGCCGGCCCCCTGTGAGCCAGGCCACACCACATCACCCGCATGGCGCCCGATCACCCGTGGCAAACTGGCTGGAGTACCAGTAGCAGCGCACTCCGGGGTCGGTGTAATTCCGAACCGGCGGTTATAGTCCGCGACCCGTCCGCAGCCAGCGGCCGGTTGACCAGGTGAGATTCCTGGACCGACGGTTAAAGTCCGGATGGGAGGCAGTGCGCGGCGGGCCAGTCACCGGTACGCCGCCGTCGGCGATTCGTCGGCATATCCCTACGGATGTGCCCGGTCGAACCGTTTTTCCGGCCTCGGCGTCCCCTGTGCGCTGTACCGCTTCATCTGTCGTATCCCGACAGGCCCCGGAGTCCGTGCCCGATTGAGGCAGGAGGACCCGGTGGCGACACACGCCGCGCACGCAGCAGCACCCGACGCGGACACCCGTGCCATGCGCCGAGCCATCGAGCTCGCGGCCCGCGGACTCGGCTCCACCAGCCCCAACCCCGTCGTCGGCTGCGTCATCACCGACGCCTCGGGCGCCGTCGTCGGCGAGGGCTGGCACCAGCGGGCCGGCGGCCCGCACGCCGAGGTCCACGCCCTGCGCGCGGCAGGAGCGGCCGCCCACGGCGGCACCGCCTACGTCACCCTCGAACCCTGCAACCACACCGGCCGTACCGGGCCCTGCGCCCAGGCCCTCGCAGGCGCCGGGATCACCCGCGTGGTCTACGCCGTCTCCGACCCGAACCCGCAGGCCAGCGGCGGCGGCGCCACCCTGCGCGCGGCCGGGATCGACACCGCGGCCGGACTCCTCGCGGACGAGGCCGAGGCCGGCAACGCCGCCTGGCTGACCTCCGTACGCCTGGGCCGGCCCCACGTCACCTGGAAGTACGCCGCCACCCTCGACGGCCGCAGCGCCGCCGCGGACGGCAGCAGCCGCTGGATCAGCTCCGCCGAGTCCCGGGCCGACGTCCACCGGCTGCGCGCCGAGAGCGACGCCGTCCTCGTCGGCGGCGGCACCCTGCGCGCCGACGACCCGCACCTCGCCGTCCGCGGCGTCGAAGGCGCCACCCAGCCGCTGCGCATCGCCCTCGACACCCGCGCCGCACTCGTGCCGACCGCCCGCATCCTCGACGACGCCGCGCCCACGCTGCTCGTCGTCGGCGAGGACGCCGACACCCGGCACCTGCCCGGCGTCGAACTGCTCCGGCTGCCCCTGCACGACGGCCGCGTCGGCGTCCACGACCTCCTCACCCCCCTGTTCCGGCGCGGCGTCCGCTCCGTCCTGCTGGAAGGCGGGCCCACGCTGGCCGGCGCCTTCCTGGAGGCCGGCGCCGTCGACCGCGTCATCGGCTACCTCGCCCCGGCCCTGCTCGGCGCCGGCCCCGCGGCCCTCGCCGACGCCGGGATCAAGAACATCTCCGGTGCGCGGCGCCTCGACATCACCGAGGCCGTCCGCATCGGCCCCGATCTCCGCATCACCGCAGTCCCCGTCCCCGTCACCACCTCCACCGCCACCAAGGAGCACTGAGTGTTCACCGGAATCGTCGAAGAACTGGGCGAGGTCACCGCTGTCGAGCAGCTCGAGGAAGCCTCCCGCTTCCGGCTGCGCGGCCCCCTCGTCACCGAGGACGCCAAGCACGGTGACTCCATCGCGGTCAACGGCGTCTGCCTCACCGTCGTGGAGACCGCGGCCGGCGAGTTCACCGCCGACGTCATGCAGGAGACCCTCAACCGCTCCAGCCTCGGCGCCCTGACCACGGGCTCCCGGGTCAACCTGGAGCGGCCCATGGCCCTCGGCGGACGGCTCGGCGGCCACCTGGTCCAGGGGCACGTGGACGGCACCGGCGAGATCATCTCCCGGACCCCCTCGGAGCACTGGGAGATCGTCAAGGTCGCCCTCCCGAAGAACCTCTCCCGCTACGTCGTCGAGAAGGGCTCCATCACGGTCGACGGCGTCAGCCTCACCGTCGTCGAGGCCGCCGCCGACTGGTTCACCATCAGCCTCATCCCCACCACCCTCGCGCTGACCACCCTCGGCATCAAGCAGAGCGGCGACCCGGTCAACCTGGAGGTCGACGTCCTCGCGAAGTACGTCGAGCGCCTCCTGGCCGCCGGCGTGAACCCGCTGCACGCGACGGGAGACGCCCGGTGAGCGCCCTGACCTGGCTCAACGCGGAGGCCTTCACCGTCTTCGGCCAGAAGGTCATCTGGTCCGACATGATCGGCAACCTGATGGGCCTGGCCGCGCTCGCCCTCGGCTGGCGCCGCTCCATATGGACCTGGCCCGCCCAGCTTCTCTCCGGCCTGATCCTCATCGCCGCCTACGCCTCCGCCCACCTCGCGGGCGGCGTCGGCAAGCAACTCCTCGTCATCGGCGTGGCCGTGTGGGGCTGGCGCGCCTGGCAGCTCGGCCGCCAGAAGGCCCAGGACGGCTCCATCGCCGTGCGCACCGCCACCTGGAAGGAGCGCGGGCTGCTCCTGGGCGGCGCGGCGCTCGGCACCCTCGCCGTCGGCGGCCTCTTCACGCTCTTCCCGAACCTGTCGTGGAGCCCGTGGGCCGACGCCTACATCTTCGTCGGCACCATCGTCGCGATGGTGGCCCAGGCCCGCGGTCTCGTCGAGTTCTGGTTCGCCTGGCTCCTCGTCGACCTGGTCGGCGTCCCCCTCGCCTTCACAGGCGGCCTGGCCTTCTCCGGCCTCGTCTACGTCGTGTACTTCGCCCTCGTGCTGTGGGGCGCCTACGACTGGTACCAGCGTTCTCGCACCAACCCGGCCCCGGCCCTGGAAGGAGCAACGGCATGACCATCCTCAAGCCCGTGCCCGACATCCCCGAAGAGACCTTCCGCCTCGACCCCGTCGAGCAGGCCATCCGCGACATCGCGGCGGGCCGCCCCGTCGTCGTCGTCGACGACGAGGACCGCGAGAACGAGGGTGACCTCGTCATCGCCGCCGAGAAGGCCACGCCCGAGATCATCGCCTTCATGATGAGCGAGTGCCGCGGCCTGATCTGCGCTCCCATGGAGGGCCCCGAGCTGGAGCGGCTCGAACTCCCGCAGATGGTCCAGAACAACACCGAGTCGATGAAGACCGCCTTCACCGTCTCCGTCGACGCGAGCGCCGCCCACGGCGTCACCACCGGCATCTCGGCCGCCGACCGCGCCACCACCCTGCGCCTGCTCGCCGACGGGGTCTGCGAGCCCGGCGACTTCGTCCGCCCCGGCCACATCTTCCCGCTGCGCGCCAAGCCCGGCGGCGTCCTGGTCCGCAACGGCCACACCGAGGCCGCCGTCGACCTCGCCCGCCTCGCGGGCCTGCGCCCGGCCGGCGCCATCGTGGAGATCGCCGGCGAGGACGGCGTCATGCTGCGGCTGCCCGAGCTGATCCCCTTCGCACGCAAGCACGGCCTGACGATCATCTCCATCGAGGACCTGATCGCCTACCGCCGCTCCGCCGAACCCACCGTGCGCCGCGAGGCCGAGGTCAGCCTGCCGACGGCCTTCGGCGAGTTCACCGCCTACGGCTACCGCTCCACCGTCGACGGCGTCGAGCATGTCGCGCTCGTCCACGGCGAGATCGGCGACGGCACCGACATGCTGGTCCGCATGCACTCCGAGTGCCTCACCGGCGACATCTTCGCCTCCCAGCGCTGCGACTGCGGCCCCCAGCTGCACGCCTCCATGGAACGCATCAAGGCGGAGGGCCGCGGCATCGTCGTCTACCTGCGCGGCCACGAGGGCCGCGGCATCGGACTCCTGTCCAAGCTGCGCGCGTACGAGCTCCAGGAGCGCGGCCGCGACACCCTCGACGCCAACCTGGAGCTCGGCCTGCCCGCCGACGCCCGCGACTACGGCGCCGGCGCGCAGATCCTCGCCGACCTCGGCGTGCACAGCGTCCGGCTGATGACCAACAACCCCGAGAAGTCCGACGCCCTCGTCCGGCACGGCATCACGGTCACCAGCCGGGAGTCCATGCCGATGGAGGCCGGCGAGCACAATCTGCGGTACCTGCGCACCAAGCGGGACCGGATGGGCCACGACCTGCCCTGGCTGGACGGGCCCGTGACCACCTCCGCCTGCGGCAACCAGTAAGCACGCACCACCACCCGTACATACATCCACCACCCATCACGAACCACCGAGGAGCAGAGCTGTGAGCGGCAAGGGCGCACCCGAACTGAGCGTGAAGAACTGCGGAGACCTGCGAGTCGCCGTGATCGCGGCCCAGTGGCACGAGAAGGTCATGGACGGACTGGTCGACGGAGCCCTGCGGGCCCTGCACGAGCTGGGCATCGACGAGCCCACCCTGCTCCGCGTCCCCGGCAGCTTCGAGCTCCCGGTCGTGGCGAAGGTACTGGCCGGTCGCGGTTACGATGCCATCGTCGCCCTCGGAGTGGTCATCCGCGGCGGCACCCCGCACTTCGACTACGTCTGCCAGGGCGTCACCCAGGGCCTGGTACAGGTGTCGATCGACACCGGAGTCCCCGTCGGCTTCGGAGTACTGACCTGCGACAACGACGAGCAGGCGCTGGACCGCGCCGGCCTCGAGGGGTCGAACGAGGACAAGGGGCACGAAGCGGTCACCGCCGCCGTCTCCACCGCCATGACCCTGCGCACCGTCAGCGAACCCTGGCGCTGAGTGGCGACGGGGAACCCCGTATTCTGAGGACCATCATGGCGAACAAGACCCCCAAGACCTTCGAGGAGCTCTTCACCGAGCTCCAGCTCAAGGCCGACGGCGACCCCAGCACCTCCCGTACCGCCGAGCTCGTCCAGAAGGGCGTCCATGCCATCGGCAAGAAGGTCGTCGAAGAGGCCGCCGAGGTCTGGATGGCCGCCGAGCACGAGGGCAAGGAAGCCGCCGCCGAGGAGATCTCCCAGCTGCTCTACCACGTCCAGGTGATGATGGTGGCGCGCGGGATCTCCCTCGACGACGTCTACGCCCACCTCTGAGTCGGCACGCACACCCGCCCGCAATCCCGAAACCCACGCACCAAAGGAAGCCCCATGCTGCGCATCGCCGTCCCCAACAAGGGTTCACTCTCCGGACCGGCGTCGGCGATGCTCCATGAGGCCGGCTACCGGATGCGCAAGGAGTCCAAGGAGCTCGTGGTCGTCGACCCCGAGAACGAGGTGGAGTTCTTCTACCTCCGCCCCAAGGACATCGCCATCTACGTCTCCTCGGGCAAGCTCGACATCGGCATCACCGGCCGTGACCTGCTGCTCGACTCCGGCGCCAGCGCCGATGAGATCCTGCCGCTGAACTTCGGCCGCTCCACCTTCCGCTACGCCACCACCCCCGGCACGGCGAAGGGCCCCGAGGACTTCTCCGGGATGACGATCGCGACCTCGTACGAGGGAATCGTCGCCAAGCACCTCGCCGAGAAGGGCATCGACGCCGCCGTCGTGCACCTCGACGGCGCGGTCGAGACCGCCATCCAGCTCGGCGTCGCCCAGATCATCGCGGACGTCGTCGAGACCGGCACCAGCCTGCGCAACGCCGGCCTGGAGGTCATCGGCGAGCCGATCCTCACCTCCGAGGCCGTCGTCATCCGCGGCAACGGCGCCGACGCCGACGACCCGCAGGTCCAGCAGTTCCTGCGCCGCCTGCAGGGCGTCCTGGTGGCCCGCAGCTACGTGATGATGGACTACGACTGCCGCGCCGAGCACCTGGAGCGCGCCGTCGCCCTCACCCCCGGCCTGGAGTCGCCGACCGTCTCCCCGCTGCACAACGAGGGCTGGGTCGCCGTCCGCGCGATGGTCCCCGCCAAGGAAGCCCAGCGGATCATGGACGACCTGTACGAACTCGGCGCGCGCGCGATCCTCACCACCTCGATCCACGCCTGCCGCCTCTGAAGAGGGTGACCGGCGTGCCCCACCGGCACGCCCCACCCGCCCCACACGCCACCCCCAGAAGGCACCGCACCATGGCCGAGTCCGCCGCCCAGCCCGCCACACCCACCCTGCCGGTCACCTTCCGGCCGACCCGCACCCGGGTCGTCCTGCTGGGCGTCGGGCTCGCCATGTTCGCCACCATCACGGCGATCGCCCTGCTGCTGGAGAACCTCAGCCCCGGCGAGCGGATCAGCTTCGTCTTCACCGCCGTCCTGCTGAGCTCCGTACTCGTCCTGCTCAGCCGCCCCAAGGTGGTCGCGGACGAGACCGGCGTCACGGTCGTCAACCTGACCACCAGCCGCCGCCTGGAGTGGGCCCAGATCCTTCGGGTCAACCTCCGCCCCGGCGACCCGTGGGTGTTCCTCGACCTCAGCGACGGCACCAGCCTGCCCGCCCTCGGCATCCAGCCGGGCGTCGCCAAGCAGCAGGCGATCGGCGACGCCCGCGCCCTGCGCGCCCTGGCCGAAGCCCGCGGAACGGGTACCGGCGACCACTGAGTCGGCCCATCCTCACGGCTGCGTACCGTTGCGGCCGGGACATCAATGACTACCCTGGTGGCGGGGCGCAGCTGTGCGCCCTCCCACCGGCCCCGGGACCTCGTGGCCCGTGGGCACCTGCGACTTGAGGAGTGACTCCCTCCAGCAATGGACGGATCGTCCGGTAGTACCCGCGCCGCCCTCCCCTCGGAGGCGGCGGCATGACCATCCCGCTACTTCTGCTCGCGGCGGCCTTCGCCCTCATCCTCGCCAACGGTTTCTTCGTGGCCGCCGAGTTCGGCCTCGTCACCGTCGAGCGACCCGATGCCGAACGCGCCGCAGCCGACGGTGACCGCCGTGCCCGCACAGTGGTCAAGGCCCTGGGGGAGCTGTCCTTCCAGCTCTCCGGCACCCAGCTCGGCATCACCATCACCTCCCTCGTGGTCGGCATGCTCGCCGAGCCCGCCCTCGCCGCACTGCTGGCCGGGCCGCTCGCCGCGACCGGCCTGCCCAAGGGAGCCGTCTCCGGCGTCGCCGTCGTCATCGGCATGCTGCTCGCCTCCGCCGTCCAGATGGTCGTCGGCGAGCTCGTCCCGAAGAACTGGGCGGTCTCCCGGCCGCTCCAGGTGGCGCGCTTCGTCGCCGGCCCGCAGAACGGCTTCTCCCGTGCCTTCCGGCCGGTGATCGCCGCACTCAACGCCGTGGCCAACCGCCTCGTACGGGCGCTCGGCGTGGAACCGACCGAGGAGATGGCCTCCGCCCGGACCCCCGGCGAACTGCTCTCCCTGGTCCGCCATTCGGCCCAGGCCGGCGCGCTCGAACAGGACACCGCCGACCTCTTCGTACGCACCCTCTCGCTGGGCGAGCTCACGGCCCAGCACGTCATGACCCCCCGGGTGAAGGTCAGCGCCCTGATGCACACGGCCACCGCGGCCGACGTGCTCAACCTGACCCGCGCCACCGGCCTGTCCCGCTTCCCGGTCTACCGCGACCGCATCGACGAGATCACCGGCGTCGTCCACCTCAAGGACGCCCTCGCCGTCCCCGAGTCGGAACGCGACCGCACGTCCGTGAGCCGGATCTGCGTCGCCCCGCTCCTGGTGCCCGGCTCCCTGCCGGTGCAGCCGCTGCTGGAGCGGCTGCGCAGCGAGCAGCCGATGGCCGTCGTCGTCGACGAGTACGGCGGTACCGCCGGTGTCGTCACGCTGGAGGACATCGTCGAGGAACTCGTCGGCGAGGTCCGCGACGAGCACGACTTCGCCGAGGACGAGACCCCCGAACTGGCCGCCGTGCCCGCCGAGGACGGCCGCCCCTCCTGGGAGGCCGACGGCAGCTGCCGGGTGCAGACCCTGCGTCGGATAGGTCTCGAAGTTCCCGAAGGCCCGTACGAGACCGTCGCCGGCCTCGTCGCCGACCTCCTCGGCCGGATCCCCGCTCCCGGGGACCGGGCGGAACTCCCCGGCTGGAAGCTGTCCGTCCGTCGGGTCGGACGCAACCGCGCCGAGCGGGTCCGGCTGGTCCGGCTCGCGGCGGTGCCCGCGGCCGGCGCGCACCGGTCCGCCTCCACGGCCGACGGCGCGACCGTGCTCGCATCCGAGCGGGCCGAGCTGGAAGGCGCCGCCCGATGAACGCGCTCCAACTCGTCTTCGCCCTGCTGCTGGTCCTCGCCAACGGCTTCTTCGTCGGCGCCGAATTCGCACTCGTCTCCGTACGGCGCAGCCAGATCGAGCCCCTCGCGGCCGAGTCCGGCCGGGCCCGCCAGGTGCTCCACGGCCTGGAGAACCTGCCCCGCATGATGGCCGCGGCGCAGTTCGGCATCACCGTCTGCTCGCTCACCCTCGGCGCGGTCGCCGAGCCCACCGTGGCCCGGCTGCTGGAGCCCGTCTTCCATGCCGTCCACGTACCGCAGGGTCTGATCCACCCCCTCGGCTACGTCGTCGCGCTGAGCGCCGTGGTCTTCCTGCACCTGGTGATCGGCGAGATGGTGCCGAAGAACCTGGCGATGGCCGCCCCGGAGAAGACCGCCCTGTGGTTCAGCCCCGGCCTGGTCGCCTTCGCCCGCCTGTGCGGGCCGGTCACCACCGCGCTCGGCGCCTGCGCCAAGCTCGTCCTGAAGCTCTTCAAGGTGGAGCCCAAGGACGAGGTCGAGGCCGTCTACACCTCCGCCCAGCTGGGCCGGCTCCTGAAGGACTCCCGGCAGGCCGGGCTCCTGGAGCCGGTCGAGCAGGAGCGGTTGGAGGACGCGCTGGAACTGGGCAGCCGCCCCGTCACCGACGTCCTCCTCGGCCCGGACCGGCTGGTCACGGTCGGCCCGGCGGTGACCCCGCGGCAGATCGAACAGCTGACCGTGCGCACCGGCTACTCCCGCTTCCCCGTCCGTGCCGACAGCGGCGCCTTCATGGGCTACCTGCACGTCAAGGACGTACTGGACCTGGAGGACCGGGAGCGCGCCGTCCCGCAGCGGGTCTGGCGCCGGATGACCACCCTGTGCTCCACCGTCCCGCTGGACGACGCCCTCGGCGTCATGCGCCGGGACGCCACGCACCTGGCACAGGTGGCGGACCCCGGCGGCCGGGTCCTCGGCCTGGTCGCCCTGGAGGACGTCCTCGAGATGCTGGTCGGCGAGGTCCGCGACCCGGCCCACCGCTCGTACGTCCGCGGCGCCTAGCCGGCCGCTCTTCCCCGGGGCCCGCCCCGGACCCCTGTCTCGAACACCGGCGTGGTGCAGCCCCGCCGGCGCTCGAAGCACGGGGTCCGGAGCGGGCCCCGAGGACTACAGCGCCGGCGGCTCCGGCCGTTCCTGGGGGCCGCGGCCCGACAGGACCTCCCCGTACGCCTGCATCAGGTCCGGCAGCCGGAGCGTCGCCAGGTCGTCCCGCGACGGCTCACCCGCGAAGCCCGCCAGCCGCAGGTCCCGGTACGCGCAGCTCTTCTCGTACAGGGTCCGCAGGAAGCGGCCGTTGCCGAGCTCGTCGATCCAACCCTGCTCCACCACGTGCGCGCTGATGCTGCGCAGCTCCTCCAGCGCCTCCTCGTCCCAGTGGTCGCCGTTCGCGTCCGCCAGCACCCCGCCGATCGCGGTCAGTTCCAGCGGCCGATAGCTGGGGAAGTCCACCCGGGTGGTGAAGCGCGAGGACAGCCCCGGATTGGCGGCCAGCAGCCGGTCCATCCCGGCCGGATAGCCCGCAAGAATCACCACCAGATGGTCACGGTTGTCCTCGGCCCGCTTCAGCAGCACCTGCAAGGCCTCGTCGCCGTACGCGTCGCCCTTGCTGTAGCCCGAGTTCGACAGCGAGTAGGCCTCGTCCACGAAGAGCACCCCGCCGATCGCCGAATCGATCAGCTCGTTCGCCTTCACCGCCGTCTGCCCGAGGAACTCGCCCACGAGGTCGGCCCGCTGCGCCTCCACCAGGTGGTCGCCGCCGAGCAGCCCCAGCGCGTAGAAGACCCGGCCCAGGATCCGGGCCACCGTCGTCTTGCCCGTACCCGAGGGCCCCGAGAACACGAAATGCCGCTTCGGCGGCTGCACCGGCAGCCCCTGACCCGCCCGCAGCCGCGCCATGTGCAGCTGCGCCGAGAGCGCCTTCACCTGCCGTTTGACCGGCTCCAGGCCCACCATCCGCTCCAGCTCCGCCAGCGCCTCGGCGAGCGCCGCCGGGTCCGCCGGCCCGGCCGGCAGCCCCTCGGGCGTGCCCTGCGGCGGGACCGGCACCTTGCGCCGAGCCCCCTCCACCCGGCTCGTCGGGGGAGTGGGCGGAGCCGGCGGTTCGGGCTCCGGCTGGCCGTCCGCCGCGATGTCCTGGACCGGGCCGCCGCCCAGCGCGACCGCCGCGAAGTCCCCGCCGGCCGGGGACGGGCCGTGCCCGCTGTAGCTCCCGTACGCCGCGTACCCCGCCAGGCCCGCCAGATCGGCCACGCCGTCGGTGTCGTCGCCGTCCTCGATGGCCGTCAGCCGGGCCGCGGTGTCCATGAACGAGGGATCCACCCGGTGCACCGCCCGGTACAGCGGCAGCGCCGCCGCACTGCGCCCGGTGCCCTCCCGCGCCCGCGCCAGCCAGTAGCGCAGCTCCTTGCGCTGGGGCTGCTCGCTGCGACACCGCATCAGCGCCGCCGCCAGCATCGGCTCCGCCTGCCCGTACATCTCCAGCCGGACCCGCGCCATCCCGCCGAACAGCCCCGCCTCGATGCCCAGCAGCGGATCGTCGACCAGCGGCTCGGTGTGCCGGACCAACTGCTCCCAGTCCTTGACCAGATAGGCCCGGCAGGCGTGCAGGAACCGTACCTGCGCGTCGGTGTCCACCGGTGGCAGCGCGGCCAGCGCCTGGTCCAACTCGGGTACGTGGCGGCCGTCCAGCCAGTGCGAGGCGTGGGCGAGGAGCAGGTCCCGCCGGCTCTCCAGCACCGGCTGCACCCACCAGCCCAGCCAGTACCAGGAGTTCAGCGTGCGACGGTGCCGGGCGCGCTGCTCGCCGAACCGGTCCCGGTGGGCGTACATGCGAAGTAACGCGTTGCCCGTGTCCACCCGGAGTGCGTGCAGGCCCAGCCACGCGTCGGCCATGGTGGGGTCGAGCCGTACGGCCGCCCGGAACTCCTCCTCGGCCTGCGGATAGGCGCCCATGGTGCAGGCGTCGACCCCGCGCAGCCAGGCGAGTTCGGCCGGGGCGTGCATGCTGCCCGGCGTGCCGAAATCCATCACGTCCCCCACAAGCCTGCCCCCGTGGTGCGCGGCAACCTCCGTGACGAGCACATGAGTTGCCCACTGCGCCGATGAAATCAGGGCTGCATCGTACCTGCGGTCACGCACCTTACGTAGGGCGCGACGGACCCGGTTCCGGCGTGCGCCCCTGGGGCGGTCGGTGACTCAGGGTGAAGGATCGGGAGGGTCGGCCTCGCGCGACACCGCCGGGGAGGGGGTTCGCGGGCAGAACGAAGCCCCCGATCACGGGGGAACAACCGGGGGCTTCGTGTCCGCGGCAGCCTGTAAAGGCCTCGCATTGAGAACGTAAGGCCGCCGCAGGCCACAGGTCAAGCGGGTCGGCCGGGCCCCTGCGGAGCGGAATTCCGAGGGCGTTCAGGCCCGGGGGAGTTCGTCACTCCCGGTGACGGAAGCGGAGGTTCCCGGCGTCCCACGGGCCCCGGAAGTCCACTCGTATCCCGTACCGCTCTGGCGCACCAAGGTGTCGGCGAAGGGGCGCGAAGGGTCGTTGGAGAAGTGCGCGCGCTCCGCGCGCTCCCATCCGTCCCAGAAGTCGGAAAGTTCACGCCCGTCCCGGTTCCGCCCCCGTTGCCAGGACTGATCGCGGGCGGTCTCCATCCACAGCAGCCGCGCCAGCCGCGGCCGCAGCGCCGCCCGCCCCGCCCCGACCCCCTCGACCAGGAGCACCGGCGCCGGCTCCAGCACCCGCTCCGGCCCGAACCGGCGCTCCACCCAGTCGTACGGGGCCCAGTGCGCGGGCCGCCCGGCGGCGAGCGGCTCCAGCACCTGCGCGCGCAGCCGCTCCTCCCAGCCGAACAGCTCCTCATGGGTGGCCACGTCGTCCAGGTGCAGCACGGGCGCCCCCAGCGCCTCGGCGAGGCGCCCCGCGAAGGTGCTCTTCCCGGATCCGGCGTGCCCGTCGATCCCGATCAGGCGCACCGGGCCGAGGGAGGGCGGCAGGGCGGCGAGCTCCCGGGCGAGTGACTCAAGTGACTGCTGTGGCTCCACTCGACCAGCCTAGACAGCCCCGACACGACCCGTGGCTTCGGGCCGCCGCCGCCGGGAACTGGAAGGGTGATGCCGGATGGCGGCCGACAGCCACCGACGTACCGACCCACCCTGGGGGAACCCGCGATGACCGAACCCACTCCGCGCAGGGCCGTACTCGTCGCCGCGCTCGCGGTCGCCACCGCGGCCACCGCCGCCACCGTCCCGGGCGGCAGCGCCTCGGCGACCCCTCCCATGCCTCCCACGCCTCCCGCCCCTCGGACCCCGGGCCGCACCGTCGACAACCGCTTCTGGCACTCCTACCGCCACTGGCTCGCCGGCGCCCACCAGGGCACCACCGCCGTCGGCGGCGCCCGCCCCGGCCTGGAGATCGCGACGGCCGTCGGCCGCACCGAGTACGCCGACCCGCACACCGGCCGCAAGAGCACCTGGGAGTACGCCACCTGGACCTCCCCCGTGCACCGCTCCACCGTGCCCGCGACCGAGGCCATCGCCTCCTGGAACGCCCGCACCCCGTCGGGCACCTGGATCCAGATCGAACTGCGAGGCACCTACACCGACGGCACCGCCACCCCCTGGTACGTGATGGGCCGCTGGGCCTCCGGCGAGGCGGACATCCGCCGTACCTCGGTGGACGGTCAGAGCGACGGCAGGTCCACCGTCTGGACCGACACCCTCGCCCTCGACGCCCCGACCGCGACCGCCGGCCTGCGGATCGCGGCCTGGCAGCTGCGCCTCACCCTCCACCGCCGACCCGGCGCCGAGCACGGTCCCACCGTATGGCTCGCGGGCGCCATGGTCTCCGACGTACCGGACCGCTTCACCGTCCCGACCTCCACCCCCTCCCGTACCGCCCACGAGCTGAAGGTCCCGCGCTACTCGCAGGAGGTCCACGCCGGCCGGTACCCCGAGTACGACAACGGCGGCGAGGCCTGGTGCAGCCCCACCTCCTCGCAGATGATCATCGAGTACTGGGGCGGCAAGGCCCCCGCCTCCGCCCTGACCTGGGTGAACCCCACGTACTCCGACCCGCAGGTCTGCCACGCGGCGCGCTCCACCTACGACGCCGCCTACAAGGGCTGCGGCAACTGGCCCTTCAACGCCGCGTACGCCGCCACCTACCCGGACCTCGCCGGAGTCGTCACCCGCCTCACCTCCCTGACCGACCTGGAAACCCTGGTCCGGGCCGGCATCCCGGCCATCACCTCCCAGTCCTTCCGCCCCGAGGAACTCACGGGCGCGGGCTACGGCACCGCCGGCCACCTGATGACCGTCATCGGCTTCACCGCCGCCGGGGACGTGATCGCGAACGACCCCAACTCGCGCGACAACCCCGCCGTGCGCCGCGTCTACCAGCGCGCCGAGTGGGAGAACATCTGGCTCCGCACCAAGCGCGTGGGCGCCTCCGGCAAGGTCACCTCCGGCTCCGGAGGCATCTGTTACCTCTACGCGCCCGCCCGTCCGAGCCGGGCGCAGTCCGGGGCGCTGCGCGCGGTGGGGGTGCTGTGAGAAGGAGGCGAATTTGCCGTTGACCAAGCGGTACGGATAAGCGGAACATAGTGGGGTAAATGGCACATAAAGGCTTCTCAGTAGGAGGCGGCCCGCCATGACCACCCATCCCAGCATCGAGCACCACCCCGACCTCGCCGAGATGCGCACCCGGTTCGAGCGGGTCACCAGCACTCCCCGGGCGCAGGCCGTCGAAGCGCTGGCCCTGATCACGGGCCTGTACCTGGCCGCCTCGCCCTGGATCGTCGGATTCAGCGGCCTCACCCCGCTGGCCGTCAACAACCTGATCGCCGGCCTCGCCTTCTGCCTGTGCATGGGCGGTCTGGGCTCCGCCTACGAGCGCACCCACGCGATGGCGTGGACGGCGGTCGCCCTCGGCGCGTGGACGATCGTCGCCCCGTGGGCCATCGCCGGTGAGATGGACACGACGCGAACGGTGGTCAGCAACGTGATCGCCGGAGGTGTCGCCCTGTGTCTCGGCCTCGCGATGGCGGGCATGGCGAGCCGCGACCGCGGGTCCCGCGCCTGACCGGGGCGCCGGAGGAGGCGCCGACCGAAGGAACAGCACGCCGGGTCCCGGCCGAGGAGGTCGGGGCCCGGTCGTCCGCCACCTGGGCCCGCACCCGGCCCTGTCCGCGTATGTCAGTGTTTGCGTGACGCATGCCACCCATGACGTCCCTACCGCGAAAGCCGCGAACGCCGGCACATTGGACGCCATGACTGCCGACAGCGCCGCCCCCCTCGCCGCCCCCAGGGACCTCGTCCGCACCGGAGGCCCCAAGGACGACTCCACCTGGCTGGAGCACGTGATGGGCTGGACCCTCGTGGTCGTCGTCGCCATGTTCGTCACCCAGGTCGGCTGGCTCTGAGCCCCTCCCCGTCCAGGACCGCGAGACCGTCCGCCCCGGTCCGTCCGGCTCGGCGCACAGGAACGAACTCCCGGCGACACCGAAGCCGATGGAGGAGTTCGTCCCGTAGTGTCCGGCACCTCCCGACCCTGAACAGCCGCTCGATCCGCTCGGTGATCTTGCCCCGGTGACGGGAAGCCCCTGATCGGGCATACTCAAGCCGCCGCAGCCGCTGAACAGCCCCTTCCGCAACCCGGGAGGGCACCATCGGCTGTGAGAGAACCGAGACCCGGCGGCGCGTCCCACAACCTCACGCGTCGCCGCCGTGCCCGACCAGGGAGGAGAGCGCCGCCATGACAGACCGCGCCCCGCAGCCGGTGGACCGACAGCTGCCCACCGAGGAGTCCCGGGACCTCCTCGCCCTCGTACGCGAGATCGCGCAGCGCGAGATCCGCCCCAAGGCAGCCGAGGAGGAGGACTCCGGCCGCTTCCCGCGGGAGGTCTTCACCCTGCTGTCCGAGGCCGGCCTGCTCGGCCTCCCCTACCCCGGGGAATTCGGCGGCGGCGAGCAGCCGTACGAGGTCTACCTCCAGGTCCTGGAGGAGCTCGCCGCGGCCCGCCTGACCGTCGGCCTCGGCGTCAGCGTGCACTCCCTGGCCTGCCACGGCCTCGCCGGCTACGGCACCAAGGAGCAGCAGAGCGCCCACCTGCCCGCGATGCTCGGCGGTGGCCTGCTGGGCGCCTACTGCCTCTCCGAGCCGGCCGCCGGCTCCGACGCCGCCTCGCTCACCACCAAGGCGGTGCGCGACGGCGACGACTGGATCATCACCGGCACCAAGGCCTGGATCACCCACGGCGGCGTCGCCGACTTCTACACCGTCCTCGCGCGCACCGGCGCCGAGGGCCCCAAGGGCATCACGGCCTTCCTGGTCCCCGGGGACGCCGAGGGCCTGACCGCGGCCGTGCCCGAGAAGAAGATGGGCATGAAGGGCTCGCCCACCGCCCAGCTGCACTTCGACGGCGTACGCGTCCCCGACGCCCGCCGCATCGGCGAGGAGGGGCAGGGCTTCAGCATCGCCCTGGCCGCGCTGGACGCCGGCCGCCTGGGCATCGCCGCCTGCGCCATCGGCGTCGCCCAGGCCGCGCTGGACGAGGCCCTGACGTACGCCTTGGACCGCAAGCAGTTCGGGCACCCGATCGCGGACTTCCAGGGGCTGCGCTTCATGCTGGCCGACATGGCCACCAAGATCGAGGCGGGCCGGGCGCTCTACCTCGCCGCCGCGCGGCTGCGTGACGCGGGCAAGCCGTTCTCCCGCCAGGCGGCCATGGCCAAGCTGTTCTGCACGGACGCGGCGATGGCCGTCACCACGGACGCGGTGCAGGTCCTGGGCGGATACGGCTACACGGCGGACTTCCCCGTCGAGCGGCTCATGCGCGAGGCCAAGGTGCTCCAGATCGTGGAGGGCACCAACCAGATCCAGCGCATGGTCATCGCCCGCCACCTGGCAGGCCCCGAGACGCGCTGACCGAGGTCAGTACAGCCCGCTGCTCGTGCTGGGCCAGACCGGGGAGGACGTCAGCCGCGACCACTCCGGATCACGCCGGCCGGGCAGCGTCCGGCCGGCATCGGCCCACCGCGCCAGCAGATCCCGGTAGATCGGCGGGTCCGGCACCTGCTGCGCCTGCTCACGCGGACGCTGAACCGATTCTTCGAAACCCGGCGCCGCCGGGCGACGCCTTCGGCCCGTTGAAGACTGAAGCATGGTCATACCCGGCCAACGCGGAACCGAAGGGCCGGGTAATCGCCCCCGGGGTGCGGCTATCCGTTCGAGGTGTCGCCAGGGGCGGTGCGGTGGGTCCTGCCGGGAGGGCGTCGGGCACGGCATCGGCTGCGCCGAAGCGGAGTCGGGTCGGCGTGACCGTGAGAGGGCCGGCACCCGAGCCGGCCCTCTCCCCGTGGACGAACACGCCGCCGCCCGGCTCGCCTCCCGGAACACGCGGAGGGTTCGGGGAGCGGGAGCCGGCGGGGCGGGGTCGGGGTTGTGGGACGGGGGCTTCGGG
>NZ_JBGBPT010000129.1:0-18692 GCF_041106355.1 Streptomyces sp. BF23-19
AGCGTTCAACGCTGGACCAAGGGTCCTTTTTTGTTTTTCACCTCTTTACGCCGAAGCGCGGCCATGGGTTGGTTGCGCGAGAATGACTAGCGGTACCCCGAAGACAGGAGTCACACCCATGTCCAACTCTCCCGACGATCGTCCGGAGCGCGAGCCTCGGCGCAACGACGGCGGTGACAGGGGCGGCTACCGCGGGGGCCGTGACGACCGTGGTGGCGACCGTCCCCCGTTCCGTCGTGACGACCGTGGTGCCAGTGGCCGGCCGTCCAGCAGCGGTGGCGGCTTCCGCCGCGATGACCGTGGTGGGCGTCCTTCCGGTGGTGGCGGCGGTTTCCGTCGTGACGACCGCGGTGGCGACCGCCCGTCCTACCCGCGCCGTGACGACGACCGTGGTGGCCGTCCTTCCGGTGGTGCCGGCGGCGGTGGCGGCGGTTTCCGCCGTGACGACCGCGGTGGCGACCGTCCCTCGTACCCGCGCCGTGACGACGACCGCGGTGGGTTCCGTGGCGGCCGTGACGACCGTGGCGGCGACCGCCCGTCCTACCCGCGCCGCGACGACCGCGGTGGCGACCGCGGTGGCGACCGTGGCGGGTTCCGTGGTGGCCGTGACGATCGCGGTGGTGACCGTGGTGGCTACCGTGGCCGCGATGACCGCGGCGGCGACCGCGACTTCCGCGCGGACCGCGACCGGGACCCGGTCAAGCGGCTTCCGATCGACGAGGACGTCACCGGCTTCGAGATCGACGCCGATGTGCGTCAGGAGCTGCTGAGCCTGCCCAAGGGCCTGGCCGAAGAGGTTTCCAAGAACCTCGTCATGGTCGCGCGGCTGATCGACGACGAGCCCGAGCAGGCGTACGCGTACTCGCGCATCGCCCTGCGGCTGGCCTCCCGCGTCGCCGCCGTCCGCGAGGCCGCCGGCTTCGCCGCGTACGCCACGCAGAAGTACAGCGAGGCCCTCGCGGAGTTCCGTGCCGCCAAGCGCATGACCGGCTCCGTCGAGCTGTGGCCCGTCATGGCCGACTGCGAGCGCGGCCTCGGCCGTCCGGAGCGGGCACTGGCCATGGCCGGCGAGCCCGAGGTGCAGAAGCTGGACAAGGCCGGTCAGGTCGAGATGCGTCTGGTCGCGGCCGGTGCCCGGCGGGACCAGGGGCAGCTCGAAGCCGCCATCGTGACCCTGCAGAGCCCGGAGCTGGCCTCCAGCTCCGTCCAGCCCTGGACCGCGCGCCTGCGGTACGCCTACGCCGACGCCCTGCTGGCGGCCGGTCGTGAGGACGAGGCGCGCGAGTGGTTCGGCAAGACCCTCGAGGCGGACAAGGACGGGTCCACCGACGCCTCCGACCGTCTCGCCGAGCTCGACGGTGTCGAGTTCGTCGACGCCTCGATCGACCTGTCCGACCTCGCGGATGCCGAGGACGAGGACGACGACGAGGACGAGCACGAGGACGAGGACGAGGACGAGGACGAGGACGCCGCGGAGATCGCCGCGGCCGAGCGCGCCTCCGACGTCGCCGAGTACTACGACGAGGACGACGAGGAGTACGAGCCGCTGGAGCAGTCCGCGGCCGACGCCGACGCCGACGCCGATGTCGAGGACGACAAGGCCTGAGGCACGGTGACATGAAGAAGGGCGGTACCCCGGTCGGGGTACCGCCCTTCTTCATGTCCGGAGGAGATCAGCCCAGGCCGCGCAGGACCAGGCCGGTGGCCGGTTTCGGTCCGAAGGACGTGGACTTGCGGGGCATGGTGACGCCTTGGCGGGCCAGGTCCCGTACGACTTCCTCGCGCACGGGATGCAGCAGCACCGCCGTGCCGCCGTGCCGCTCGGCCATGGCCACGGTGGACGCGGCGTCGTGGATGTACGTGATCTGGTCGGGGGCGTCCGGGATGTGCCAGAGGGCGTCGAGCAGGGTCGCGTGCAGGACCGTGGCGTCCAGCCGGCGCCAGGCCTCGGGACGGTCGTGGCGGACCGTGGTGTCGAGGAGCGCCAGATCGGGGTCGGTGACCAGGTGGAACGCACCGTCGCCGGCGAGGAGGAAGGCGTTGCCGCGTTCCGAGGCGTCCGCGAGGGCGTCCAGGGCCAGCGGGAGCGGCCCGTCGACCGGGCGGACGCGGAAGTGGCCGTCGAGGGCGGCGAGGGCGTCCGCCACCGGGAGGCGGCGCAGCATCCGGTGGATGGCGCGGACCTGGAGCGGATAGCGGGCGGTGTCCACGAGGAGGACCAGGCCGAAGTCCCAGGCGGTGGGGGAGCCGTGCTCCTCCTGGAGACGCAGGTACGTCGCCCAGCGGTGGTGGCCGTCGGCGATGAGGGCCTGGCGGTCGCTGAGGTCCGCCGTGACGATGGCGAGTTCGGCCGGATCCGTGATGGCCCACAGGCGGTGCTGGAAGCCGTCCTCGGTGGTCGTCGACAGGAGGGGGGCGAGCTGGGCGGTCCGTTCGACGACCTCGGCCGCTCCCGTGCCGGGGTCGTCGCCCCGGTAGGTGAGCAGGAGGGGTTCGAGGTTGGCGGAGGTCGCCCGCATCAGGCCGGCCCGGTCGGTGACCACGTCCGGCATGACGTCCTCGTGCGGCAGGACGATGCCGGCGTCGGCGGTGGACAGGGCGAGGGCGCCGATGAGGCCGCGCTGGAGCAGGCCGGCCCGGCGCTGCTCGTACACGTAGAGCGCGGGCTCGGGGTCGGCGCTGAGGATGCCTTCGGCGAGCCAGTCCTGCAGGGTGCGCGCGGCCTGCTCGTTGCGCGCGGCCGGGGTACCCGCCTGGGGGAGGATCAGGCGGACGATGTTGTGCGGGTCGGCGGATTCGAGGTGGTCGACTCCGTCGGGGCGCACGACCACGTCGTACGGCGGCGAGGTGACGGCGGCCAGGCTGCCGACACGCTCGGGGACGTAACGCAGGCCATGGAACGGGATCAGGCGCAGCCCATGCTCCGCGGTACCAGATGTGGTCATTGGTGCATGGTAAGACGCGTCTCGCCATGCGGGATGATCGGGGCAGTACGGAATCGGACAAGGTCGATCTCATGAGGAGCGGACAGGATGACCCGGCAGAACAGGACCAGTCCCGCGGCGAGTGAGCAGAGTCTGCACCAGGCCTACGACACCGCCCTCCTGGACCTGGACGGGGTGGTGTACGCGGGCGGTGAGGCCATCGCGTACGCGGTGGAGTCCCTCGCCGCGGCCCGGGCGGACGGCATGCACCTCGCGTACGTCACGAACAACGCGCTGCGGACGCCGGACGCGGTCGCGGAGCACCTGGGAGAGCTGGGCATCCCGACGGAGGCGGCCGAGGTGATCACCTCGGCGCAGGCGGTGGCCCGGCTGATCGCGGAGCAGGTGGAGCCGGGGTCGAAGGTGCTGGTGATCGGCGGGGACGGGCTGCGGGTCGCGCTCCGCGAGCGGGGTCTGGTGCCGGTGGACTCGGCCGAGGAGGAGGGGCTCGCGGCGGTCGTCCAGGGGTACGGGGGTCCCGACCTGCCGTGGGGGCGGTTCGCGGAGGCCTCGTACGCGATCAACCGCGGGGTGCCGTGGTTCGCGTCCAACACCGACCTGACGATTCCGGGGGCGCGGGGGATCGCGCCGGGCAACGGGGCCGCGGTGGAGGTCGTACGGATCGCCACGGGCGCGGAGCCGCAGGTGGCGGGCAAGCCGCTGCCCCCGATGCACCGGGAGACGGTGCTGCGTACCGGGGCGGAGCGGCCGCTGGTCGTCGGGGACCGACTGGACACCGACATCGAGGGTGCCTTCAACGGGGAGGTGGACTCGCTGCTGGTGCTGACCGGGGTCACGGACGCCGAGCAGCTGCTGCGGGCCGAGCCCAGGCACCGTCCGACCTATGTGGACCGGGATCTGCGGGGGTTGCTGACCGGGCAGCCGGAGGTGGAGCCGTTCGCGGAGGGTTTCCGCTGCGGCGGCTGGACGGCGGTCGCGACGAACGGCGGCGTGCTGGAGCTGCGGGAGCACGGGGAGAACGGGCAGGGCACGGAGACCGGGGGGACGGGGGATCCGCTCGACGGCCTGCGGGCGTTGTGCGCGGCGGCCTGGACCGCGGCCGGCGACGGGGTCTGCACGCTCGACGCGGCGAAGGCACTGGCCAGGCTGGGTCTTTAGGGCCGTCCGGGGGACCCGCCCGTGCGGAGGGTAGGTTAGCCTAACCTGCGTGTTGGTCGAGAGTCCCCCTGAACCCGAACGGAGCGCGGCGCCCGACAAGGGCGCCGACGCCGCCGTAGCCCGCCCGCGCCGTGCCGCGCGCGCCGCCGGCCTGCTCGCCGCTCTCGCGGTGCTGGCACTGATCGCCGTCGTGAGCATCGCCGTGGGCGCCAAGCAGATGTCCCTGGACGAGGTCTGGCACGGCCTGTTCGCCTACGCGGGAACGCCCAACGACGTGGTGGTGCGGGACCTGCGGATCCCGCGCACCCTGCTCGGGCTGATGGTCGGGCTCGGACTCGGCCTGTCCGGTGCCGTGATGCAGGCGCTGACCCGCAACCCGCTGGCCGAACCCGGCATCCTCGGCGTCAACGCCGGTGCCGCGGCCGCCGTGGTCTCCGCCATCAGCTTCTTCGGCGCGACCTCGCTGAGCGAGTTCGTGTGGTGGGCCTTCCTCGGCGCCGCCTTCGTCTCGGTCCTCGTGTACGTGCTCGGCGGCAGCCGCAGCGCCACCCCGGTACGCCTCGCGCTCGCCGGTACGGCGGCCAGCGCGGCGCTCGTCGGCTACATCAACGCCGTGCAGCTGATGGACAGCAAGGCGCTGGACAAGCTGCGCTTCTGGACGGTGGGTTCGCTCGCCTCGGCCAACATGGACACCGTCCGGCAGGTGGCCCCCTTCCTGCTCGTCGGCGCGGTGCTCGCGCTGGTGCTGGGCCGGCCGCTCAACGCGATGGCGATGGGCGACGACACGGCGCGGGCACTCGGCGCGCACCTGACGCGGACCCGGATCGGCGCCATGGTCGCCATCACCCTGCTGTGCGGTGCGGCGACCGCCGCGTGCGGGCCCATCGTGTTCATCGGGCTGATGGTCCCGCACCTCGTCCGGGCCTTCACCGGCCCCGACATGCGCTGGGTGCTCGCGTACTCGGCCGTCCTGTCGCCGGTCCTGCTGCTCAGCTCCGACATCATCGGCCGGGTCGTCACCCGGCCCGCCGAACTGCAGGTCGGCGTCGTGACCGCGCTCATCGGCGGCCCGGTCTTCATCTACCTGGTTCGGCGCAAGAGGATGGCCCAGCTGTGACCGCGACCGCGACCGAGACGTCGACCGGAACCGCGACCGACGCCCCGCGCAAGGGCCGCCGGTCCGGACCCCGTCCGCTGCACCTGCCCGGCGGGGTCTCGCTGCGCGTCGAACGGCGCGCCCTGGCCGTCGGGGTCCTGCTGACCGTCGCGGCGCTCGCGATGTCCGTCGTGCTCATCGGCACCGGCGACTTCGAGATCGCGCCGTGGGACGTCGTACAGACCCTGCTCGGCAACGGCACCCCCGCCACCGACTTCATCGTCAACGACCTGCGGCTGCCGCGGGCCCTGGTCGCGCTGCTCGTCGGCGCGGCGCTCGGGATCTCCGGAGCCGTCTTCCAGTCCGTCTCCCGCAACCCGCTGGGCTCCCCGGACCTGCTCGGCTTCGGCTACGGCTCGGCGGTCGGCGCGCTCGTCGTCATCATCCTGTTCAAGGGCGGCGCCACCGAGGTGGCCGTCGGCGCGCTGGTCGGCGGTCTGCTGGCCGGAGCCGCCGTCTACCTGCTCGCCTACAAGCAGGGCATCCAGGGCTACCGGCTGGTGCTGGTCGGCATCGGCGCCTCCGCCGTGCTCGTCGCCGTGATCCAGTACCTGATCACGAAGGCCCAGTTGATCGAGGCCACGCGCGCCATGGTCTGGCTGACCGGCTCGCTGGCCGGCCGGGACTGGGCGCAGGTGTGGCCGCTGCTCGCGGTGTGCGCGGTGCTCTTCCCGCTGGTCCTCGGGCAGGGCAGGGCCCTGCGGATGATGGAGATGGGCGACGACGCCGCGTACGCGCTCGGGGTGCGGGTGGAGCGGACGCGGCTGCTGCTGATGTTCGCGGCGATCCTGCTCACCACCGCGGCGAGCGCGGCGGCCGGGCCCATCAGTTTCGTCGCGCTGGCCGCGCCGCAGCTGGCCCGGCGGCTGACCCGCTCGCCCGGCGGGAACCTGGTGAACGCCGCCCTGATGGGGTCGGTGCTGCTGATGGTGTCCGACTGGGCCTCGCAGCGGGCCTTCGGCGCCGATCAGCTGCCGGTGGGTGTGGTGACCGGCCTCGTCGGCGGTGTCTACCTGCTCTGGCTGCTCGTCACCGAGCGCAAGGCGGGACGTATATGAACCTGATGAGGAGTACCCAAGTGCAGCGGCTGACCGCGCAGAACGTGACCCTCGGCTACGACCAGCGGGTCATCGCCGAGAACCTGTCGGTGGAGATCCCCGACAACTCCTTCACGGTGATCGTCGGCCCCAACGCCTGCGGCAAGTCCACGCTGCTGCGGGCCCTGTCGCGGATGCTGAAGCCGTCCACCGGGCGGGTGCTGCTGGACGGGCAGGCCATCGGGTCGATGCCCGCGAAGAAGGTCGCCAAGACCCTGGGCCTGCTCCCGCAGTCCTCGATCGCGCCCGACGGCATCACGGTGGCCGACCTGGTCTCGCGCGGCCGGTACCCGCATCAGGGGCTGCTGCGGCAGTGGTCGGCCGAGGACGAGCGGATCGTGAACGAGTCGATGGCCTCGACCGGGGTCGCCGAGCTCGCGGACCGGGCCGTGGACGAGCTGTCCGGTGGGCAGCGGCAGCGCGTGTGGATCGCGATGGCGCTGGCCCAGCAGACGCCGCTGCTGCTGCTCGACGAGCCGACGACGTACCTGGACATCCAGCACCAGATCGATGTGCTGGACCTGTGCGCGGAGCTGCACGAGACGCAGGGGCGGACGCTGGTGGCGGTGCTGCACGACCTGAACCACGCGGCCCGGTACGCGACGCATCTGATCGCGATGCGGGGCGGGAAGGTCGTCGCGGAGGGGCCGCCGGCGGAGGTGGTCACCGCGGAGCTCGTGGAGAAGGTGTTCGGGCTGCGCTGTCAGGTGATCCCGGATCCGGAGACGGGAACGCCGCTGGTGGTTCCGGCGGCGCGCAAGGCCCGTGTGGTGGCCCGGGTCGCCGAGTAGCCCTCCGGGCCGCGCGGTGTCGTGCCGCCGGTGCGGCGCCGTTGCCGGGGGCGCCGTCCCCGGACCCCCGCGCCTCAAACGCCGGCGGGGCTGAAAAGACCGGGGCTCCGCCCCAGACCCCGCGCCTCAAACGCCGGCGGGCTGGAGAGTGCCGGCGGGGCTGGAGAGTGCCGCGGGGCTGGACGAGGGGGAGTGCGGCTCGGCTAGAGCATCGTTTTGAGGCGGAGGAGGTCGCGGAAGCCGGCTTCGAGTTTGACTCGGCCCGAGGCCCAGGCCTTCGCGAACTTCAGCTCGCCCGCGACCAGGGCCACGAGGTCGTCGCCCGTCATCGCGAGCCGGATCTCCGCCTTCTTCGCGGGCGGGCCCGGGGCGACCGCGTCCACCCGGATCCGGCCCGTGTCGAGGCGGCCTGTGAACGTCTGGTCGAGGTCGGTGATGTGGCAGCTCAGGGAGCGGTCGAACGCGGCCGCGCCGCGCACGCCGTCGTCGGCCCGTGCGAGATTGCCGGAGAGGTTGTCGAGTGCTTCACGGCACTCCTGGATCGTAGCCATCGTGATCACGACCGTACCGCAGAGCCATGCGTGGTCGCGGAGCGCTTCGGGGTAGCGTCGGGGCATGACCGACGAAGCCGCCGACCCCCGAGTCGAAGCCGCCGCCGAGCCCGCCGAGCCCGCCGAGCCCGCCGAGCCCGTGGCGCTGGGCGTCGTACGCACGCCCACCGGCCACGCCGGCGTGGACGCGCACCTGGCGCGGCTGGCGGACGCCGACCACCTCGCGGCGGACGGACACGTCGAGGTGTACGAGGATGTCCACCGGGGGCTGCGTGAGGCGCTGACCGCGCTGGACGCACCGCCCGTCCCCGGACCGTACGAAAACAGGAGCTGAACCGAACGTGGCAGGAGTGGCACGCCGCCGCCTGGACGCCGAACTGGTACGCCGCAGCATGGCCCGCTCGCGCGAGCACGCCGCACAGCTGATCGCCGCGGGCCGGGTGACCGTGGGCGGCACCACCGCGACCAAGCCGGCCACCCAGGTCGAGACCAGCGCGGCCCTGGTGGTCCGCAAGGACGACAGCGACCCCGACTACGTCTCCCGGGGCGGCCACAAGCTGGCCGGCGCGCTGGCGGCCTTCCAGCCGCAGGGGCTGGCCGTCGAGGGTCGCCGCGCGCTGGACGCCGGCGCCTCCACCGGCGGGTTCACCGACGTGCTGCTGCGCTCGGGCGTGGCCCACGTGATGGCCGTGGACGTCGGCTACGGGCAGCTGGCCTGGTCGCTGCAGAGCGACGACCGGGTCACGGTCAAGGACCGTACGAACGTGCGCGAGCTGACGGTGGAGCAGCTCGACGGGCTTCCCGTCGACCTGGTCGTCGGCGACCTGTCCTTCATCTCCATCGGTCTGGTGCTGCCGGCGCTGGTGCGCTGCTGCGCGCCGGACGCGGACCTGGTGCTGATGGTCAAGCCGCAGTTCGAGGTCGGCAAGGACCGGCTGGGCAGTGGTGGCGTGGTGCGCAGCCCGGAGTTGCGGGCCGAGGCCGTGCGCGAGGTCGCGGCGCAGGCGGCGAAGCTGGGACTGGGTGTTCTCGGAGTGACGGCGAGTCCGCTGCCGGGGCCGTCGGGGAACGTCGAGTACTTTCTGTGGCTGCGGGTGGGGGCACCGGCCCTCGACCCGGCGGATGTTGACCGTGCAGTGGCGGAGGGGCCGCAGTGACAGATTCATCGGGTACAGCGGGATCGGGTTCGAGTTCGGGTTCTGGGCTTTCGGGGGAAGGGCGGACGGTCTTCCTGCTCGCGCACACCGGACGGCCGGCGGCCATCCGCAGCGCCGAGCTGGTGGTGCAGGGGCTGCTCAGATGCGGGCTGGGCGTGCGCGTCATGGAGCACGAGGCGGTGGACCTGCCGCTGCCACCCGAGGTGGAGCTGGTCACCGAGTTCACCCCGGGGGCCCTCGACGGCTGTGAGCTGCTCATCGTGCTCGGCGGTGACGGGACCCTGCTGCGGGGCGCGGAGTTCGCGCGCGCCTCGGGGGTGCCGATGCTGGGCGTCAACCTGGGCCGGGTGGGGTTCCTCGCCGAGGCCGAACGCGACGACCTGGACAAGGTCGTGGACCGGGTGGTGGCGCGCTCGTACGAGGTCGAGGAGCGGATGACCCTCGACGTGATCGTGCGGACGAACGGCGATGTGGTCCACCGGGACTGGGCGCTGAACGAGGCCGCGGTCCAGAAGGTGTCCCCGGAGCGGATGCTGGAGGTGGTCCTGGAGATCGACGGGCGTCCGGTGACCGGCTTCGGTTGCGACGGGATCGTCTGCGCGACTCCGACGGGCTCCACGGCCTACGCCTTCTCCGCGGGCGGGCCGGTGGTCTGGCCGGAGGTGGAGGCGCTGCTGATGGTGCCGATCAGCGCGCACGCGCTGTTCGCGAAGCCGCTGGTGACCTCGCCGACCTCGGTGCTGGCGGTCGAGGTGCAGAACGGCACTCCGCACGGCGTGCTGTGGTGTGACGGGCGGCGCACGCTGGAGCTGCCCGCCGGGGCGCGGGTCGAGGTACGGCGGGGTGCCGTGCCGGTGCGGCTCGCCCGGCTGCACCACGCGTCCTTCACGGACCGGCTCGTCGCCAAGTTCGCGCTGCCGGTGTCGGGTTGGCGTGGGGCGCCGCACTGAGGCGCAGCTCACACGTCTCTAATAGCACATTCGTTCGAACAGCTGGGAACGGGTGACGTCACATGGCACCCATGAAACCTCGGTATCGTCGTCCCGTGCTTGAGGAGATGCGGATACGGTCGCTCGGGGTCATCGACGACGCGGTGGTCGAGCTGTCGCCCGGATTCACCGCGGTGACCGGCGAGACCGGCGCGGGCAAGACGATGGTCGTCACCAGCCTCGGGCTGCTGCTCGGCGGTCGCGCCGACCCGGCCCTGGTGCGGATCGGGGCCAAGGCGGCGGTGGTCGAGGGCCGCATCGTCATGCGCCCGGACGCCCCCGCCGCCGTACGCGCCGAGGAGGCCGGGGCCGAGCTCGACGACGGCGCCCTGCTGATCAGTCGGACCGTGTCCGCCGAGGGCCGCTCGCGCGCCCACGTCGGCGGCCGCTCCGTGCCCGTCGGCCTGCTCGGCGAACTCGCCGACGACCTGGTCGCCGTACACGGGCAGACCGACCAGCAGGGGCTGCTGCGCCCCGCCCGGCAGCGGCAGGCGCTCGACCGGTATGCCGGGGACGCCGTCGCCGTCCCCCTGGAGAAGTACGGATCGGCCTACCGCAGGCTCCGCGCGGTCGCCGTCGAGCTGGAGGAGATCACCACCCGGGCCCGGGAACGCGCCCAGGAGGCCGACCTGCTGCGCTTCGGACTGGACGAGATCGCGGCCGTGGAACCCGTGGCCGGCGAGGACGCCGAGCTCGCGGCCGAGGCGGAACGGCTCGGGCACGCCGAATCGCTGGCCTCGGCGGCGCAGCTGGCGCACGCCGCGCTCGCGGGCAACCCCGAGGACCCGGAGGCCATCGACGCCAACATGCTCGTCGCCGGCGCCCACCGGGCGCTGGAATCCGTACGCTCCCACGACCCGGCCCTCGGCGCGCTCGCCGAACGGATCGGGGAGCTGGGCATCCTGCTGTCCGACGTGGCCGGGGAACTGGCCGGCTACGCCGACGACCTCGACGCCGATCCGCTGCGACTGGCCGCGGTCGAGGAGCGGCGGGCCGCCCTGACGCAGCTCACCCGCAAGTACGGCTCCGAGGGCACCGTGGACGCCGTACTGGAGTGGGCCGAACAGGGCGCGGCACGGCTGCTCGAACTGGACGGCGACGACGAGCGGATCACCGAACTGACCGCCGAGCGCGACGGGCTGCGCGATGAACTGTCCCTGCTGGCGCAGGCGTTGACGGACGCCCGGGTGGAGGCCGCGACCCGCTTCGCCTCCGCGGTGACGGAGGAGCTGGCCTCGCTGGCGATGCCGCACGCCCGCGTGACCATCGACGTCCGGCAGACGGACGACCCCGACGGGGTGGACGTGGACGGCCGCCCGGTCGCCTACGGCCCTTCGGGCGCGGACGAGGTCGAACTGCTGCTGGCCCCGCACCCCGGAGCCCAGCCGCGGCCGATCGCCAAGGGCGCCTCGGGCGGTGAGCTGTCCCGGGTGATGCTCGCCGTCGAGGTCGTCTTCGCGGGGTCCGACCCGGTACCCACCTACCTCTTCGACGAGGTCGACGCGGGCGTCGGCGGCAAGGCGGCGGTCGAGGTGGGCCGGCGGCTGGCGAAGCTGGCCAAGTCGGCGCAGGTCGTGGTCGTCACGCACCTGCCGCAGGTGGCGGCCTTCGCGGACCGTCAGCTGCTCGTCGAGAAGACCAACGACGGTTCCGTCACGCGCTCCGGGGTCACCGTCCTGGAGGGCGAGGACCGGATCCGCGAGCTGTCGCGCATGCTGGCCGGCCACGAGGACTCGGTCTCGGCGCGGGCGCACGCCGAGGAACTGCTGGCGGCGGCGCGCGCGGACGCGTGACATGGACGACCGTGGGGGCCCGGAACGCTCGGCGTTCCGGGCCCTACGCCGTGCCCGGGACGGCCTCGGGATAGTCCGTGTGGGTGAGGCTGAGGGGCATCCTGCGGTATCTCGTACGGGATCCGCACCCGTATGGTCCCGGAACGCGCGTGCGGACTGGCATCCTTGGCGACGTCTCTGACTCCCTCACCCTGGAGCTTCGGCCCGTGAGCAGCTCCCCGGTCTCCACCTCCCTCCCGGCCCAGCCCTACGGCCGGCCGCCGCTGCGCACCGTGCAAGTACTCGGCACCGGTGCGGGCGCGGGCAGCAGCGCGCACGTACGCTCGCTCGCGACCGGCCTCGCCGCGCGCGGGGTACGGGTCACGGTGTGCGCGCCCGTCCAGGCGGAGGGGGAGTACGACTTCACCGGCGCCGGCGCGCAGTTCGCCCCCGACGCGGTCAGCGTGCTGCGGGCCGCCTGCGCCGGGGCGGACCTCGTGCACGCGCACGGCGTACGCGCCGGGATGCGCGCCGCCCTGGCCATACGGGGGCGCCGGGTGCCGCTGGTGGTGAGCTGGCACGGCGAGGGCCCGACGGCGGCCGGAGCGCTCGGGCGGCTCAGCCGGATGCTGGAACGGCACGTCGCCCGCGCCGCGGCGGTGGTGCTCGGGGCCTCCTCGGACCAGGTGGACGTCGCACGGCGGCGGGGCGCCAAGGACGCGCGACTGGCCCCGGTGGCGGTACCGGCCGACCCGGCGGGTCCGGAGACGGCGGCCGACCCCGGCAAGGTACGGGCGGAACTCGGCGCGGTGGAACGGCCGCTGCTGATCGCCGTCGGCAGCCTGGTGCCGCACCGGGGGTACTCCGTCCTGCTCGACGCGGCACGGGAGTGGCGCGGCCTGGACCCGGCGCCGCTGCTGGTGATCGCGGGGGAGGGGCCGCTCCGGGCGGAGCTCTCCCGGCGGATCGAGGCGGAGGGGCTGCCGGTACGGCTGCTGGGGCGCCGCCGGGACGCGGCGCAGCTGCTGGCGGCGGCGGACCTGGCGGTGCTGCCGAGCCGGTGGGAGGCGCGGGCGCTGCTGGCGCAGGAGGCACTGCGGGCGGGCGTACCGCTGGTGGCCACGGCGGTGGGCGGTGTCCCGGAGCTGGTGGGTGAGGGCGCGGTCCTGGTCCCGCCGGGCGAGGCGGGGTCGCTCGCCTCGGCCGTGACCGGCCTGCTGGGCGATCCGGACCGCCGGGCGGCGCTGGCGGCCGCGGGGCGCGTGCAGGCCGCGACGTGGCCGTCGGAGGACGACACGGTGGCGCAGGTCCTGTCGGTCTACGACGAGCTGATGGAACGTACCCGCCGCTAGCCTCCCGGCCGGGCAGCGATCCGCCCGCACGGGCCCTGCCCGGCCCCGCGCCTCAATCGCCGGCGGCTCGATTCGGCCGGGCTGCGTCGTCAGGTGCTGCCCCGTTTCCGCCTCAATCGCCGGCGGGGCTCCTTTTGATCGACGGACGGAGTCCGGCGCAGCGGCGCGAAGCCGGGGAGGCCCGCCAGGGCCGAGGCGTGCGAGTGGCGCGTCAGGAAAGGGTGTGGCGGCGGGCGCGGAGGGCCAGGCTCAGGGAGAGGACCGTCTCCGGGTCGTCCAGGTCCGTGCCCAGGAGCTCCGAGATGCGCGCCAGCCGGTTGTACAGCGTCTGCCGGTTCAGGTGCAGCTCACGCGCCGTCTCAGCCTTGCGGCCAGCGTGGGCCAGGTACGTCTCCAGCGTGGGCAGGAGAGGGGGCCGGGACGTCGTGTCGTGCGTGCGCAGCGGGCCGATCGCGCGGTCCACGAAGGCCGCGAGGTCGGGGTGTTCGCGCAGCCGCCACAGCAGCAGGTCGATGTCCAGGCGCCGGGCGTCGTACCAGGGGCGGGCCGGCAGGCCGTGGGCCGCCGTGGCGGTCTCCCCGGCGTGTCGCAGGCCCGCCGAGGCGGCCGCCCAGCCACCCGCCACGCCGACGACCACCGCCGGCGGGGCGCCGGCCCGGTCCAGGCCCGCGCGTTCGACGCCCGCCCGCAGCGCGGCCGAGACCCGGTCCGCCACCGCCGTACGCTCCGACTCCGCACGCAGCGAGACCAGCAGCGGCACACGGCCCTCCACCGGGCGGACACCCAGCAGGACCGGGACGCCGACGGACGACAGCTCCTCCAGCACCGCACGGGCCAGGACGGCCCAGTTCCCGGACGGCCCGAGGTCCGAGGCCAGCCGCATCACCACCGGCAACAGCGGACCGCCGCCCGGCTTGAACCCCAGGACGCGGGCCTGCCCCGGGGCGTCCTCCGCCGAGATCCGGCCCTCCGCCAGGTCCGTCAGGAAGTCGCCGCGGCCGCGCGCCGCCAGCTCCTCCTCCTGCCGCGCCTGCATCAGGACGACGGCCAGGACGCCCGCCGTGCGTTCGGCCGCCATCCGGTGCACCGGGAGCAGCGGCGCCGAGACCCCGACCAGGACGACCCGGGCCCGGACCGAGCCGGTGCCGTGGCCCCCGCCCGGGACGTCGACCACCACCGTGTTCGTGGCGGGTTCGGCCTCGCGCTGGCCGCGTAGGCCCTCCCACACCTGGAGCGGGTCCGCCCCCGCGTCCCCCGCCGCGCTGCCGGCGGCGTACAGGAGCTGCCCGTCGGGGGTCTCCAGGAAGACCGGGTTCCCCGTGAAGTCGGCCAGGATCCGCAGGACCTGCGGGATGCCCCCACCGCCCAGCAGGGCCTCCGTACAGCGGCGGTGGACCTCCTCGGCCCGCTGGAGCAGGGCGTAGTGGTGGTTGACGATCTCGGTGTGGACCTCCTCCGTGACCGCGACGAAGGGGACCTCCCGGTGGAGCTGGACCAGGGGCAGCCCCGCCGAGCGCGCGGTCTCCACGATCGTGGCGGGCAGCCGGGTGAAGCGCGGTCCCAGTTCGACCACCAGGGCGGCGATCCCGCGGTCCGCGAGGCGGCGTACGAAGGCCCGCTGCTCGGCCGGCCGGGTGCCGAGCCCCAGGCCCGTGGTCAGCAGCAACTCACCGCCCTTGAGCAGGGAGGCGATGTTCGGGACCTCGCCCGCGTGCACCCAACGGACGGTCCGCCCCAGACGGTCGGCGCAGGCCACCACCTCCGGCAGTCCGCCGCGCAGCCCCGGCAGTTCCAGTGCCCGCTGAACCGTGATGCCGCCCTGGTTTTCCATATCGCGGGACGCTACCGGCACACCTGTGCCCATCGTCAGGCGGGCCGGATGTTGTGGTTGAAGCGGAAGACGTTGTCCGGGTCGTACTGCCGCTTCAGCGCGCCCAGCCGCTGCATGTTCTCGGTGCCGAGGCCCGAGACCACCCGCTCCGCGCCCTCGTCCCCGGTGAAGTTGAGGTAGACCGCGCCGGTGCTCCACGGCCGGGCGTCGGCGCGGACGTCCTTGACCCACTGCCGGCAGCGCTCGTCGTCGGCCGCGTCCTCCCAGATCCCGAACGGGTGCACCGCCCACGGCGAGTCGCGGTACGGCACCGGGTAGTCGGCCGGACCGGAGGCGATGGCGCCGCCCTGCGGGAAGACCAGGTGCTGGGTGCCGGTCGGTACCGGCATGGCCTCGGCGCGGGCGCAGAAGACGTCCACGAACGCGTCGGGACAGCCGGTGAGGTACTCGGCCGACCAGTAGTTCCGCATCCCCGGCGGGTCGTCGATCATGCACTGGAGATCGGCGTACGGGATGGCCGTGACGATCTCCGACTCGTGGGGGATCGCCAGCAGCGGTTCGGCCAACTTGCGCATCTCGTCCTCGGGGCCCGCGTACGTCAGCAGCGCCCCGGCCGACAGCCGACCGACCAGGTGCGGCGGGACGAACTCCTCGGGCGGGCCGGTGAGGTAGAGCGCGGCGCCCGAGGCCTCGGGCGGGGCGGCCTCGATGACGTCGCGGTACGTACGGACCACCTCGGGCCCGCGCTCCGGCAGGTACAGCAGGAACGCGATCGACATGGCGGGCAGTTCGTGCAGCCGCAGGGTCAGTGAGGTGGCGATGCCGAAGTTCCCGCCGCCTCCGTGCAGCCCCCAGAACAGCTCCGGGTGCTCCTCCGCGGTCGCGTGGACCAGTTCGCCCTCGGCGGTGACCAGGTCCACGCCGAGCAGGTTGTCCACGGCCAGACCGAACTTCCGGTCCAGCCAGCCGCTGCCGCCGCCCAGGACGTAGCCGCCGACGCCCGTGGTGGAGGCGCGGCCGCCGGTCGTCGCCAGCCCGTACGGCTCGCAGGCCCGGTCCAGGTGGCTCATCGTGGCCCCGCCCCCGATGTGCGCGGCCCCGGCCGCCGGATGGACCGTCACCTCGTGCATCCGGCGCAGGTCCACGACGAGGCCGCCGTCGTTGAGGGACATCCCGGCCACGCTGTGCCCGCCGCCGCGCACGGCGATGTTCAGGTCCAGTTCCCTCGCGAAACGCACGGCGGTCACCACGTCCGCCGTGCTCTCGCACCGGGCGATGACGGCGGGTCTGCGGTCGATCATCGCGTTGAAGAGGGTCCGGGCCTCGTCGTACCCCGGATCCTCCGGGGCGAAGACCTCGCCGGACAGGTCCTCGCGGAGCGCGGTCAAGGCCGCGCCCGCCTTCGACAGGGGAGCCATGGCTGCCCCTTCCACCGGGGGGAGGGCATAGGACCCTTCCAGCCTAGGCGCGGACGATCACCGGGGCGCGGCGAGAAAGTCCGCGCCCCCGGCGAGCCGCTCGCCGCTACCCGCCGTACGCCCCGCTGGCCGTCAGCCGCAGGGCCGTGTCGATCAGCGGAACGTGGCTGAAGGCCTGCGGGAAGTTCCCGACCTGCCGCTGGAGCCGCGGGTCCCACTCCTCCGCGAGCAGACCCAGGTCGTTGCGGAGCGACAGCAGCCGCTCGAACAGCCGCCGCGCCTCGTCGACGCGGCCGATCATCGCCAGGTCGTCGGCCATCCAGAACGAGCAGGCCAGGAAGGCCCCCTCGTCGCCCTCCAGGCCGTCCACGCCGGCCTCCTCGCCCGCCGTCGGGTAGCGCAGGATGAAACCGTCGGGCGTGGACAGCTCGCGCTGGATCGCCTCGATGGTGCCGATGACCCGCTTGTCGTCCGGCGGCAGGAAGCCCATCTGCGGGATCAGCAGCAGGGAGGCGTCCAGCTCCTTCGACCCGTACGACTGGGTGAAGGTGTTGCGCTCCTTGTCGTAGCCCTTCTCGCACACGTCCTGGTGGATCTCGTCGCGCAGCTCGCGCCACCGCTCCAGCGGGCCGTCCGCGTCCCCGCTCTCGATCAGCTTGATCGTGCGGTCCACGGCCACCCAGGCCATCACCTTCGAGTGCACGAAGTGGCGGCGCGGGCCGCGCACCTCCCAGATGCCCTCGTCCGGCTGGTCCCAGTGGGTCTCCAGGTAGCGGATCAGCTTGAGCTGCAGCAGCGAGGCGTAGTCGCTGCGGGCGAGCCCGGTCATGTGGCCCAGGTGCAGGGCCTCGGTGACCTCGCCGTACACGTCGAGCTGGAGCTGGCCCGCGGCGCCGTTGCCGACGCGGACCGGGCGGGAGTTCTCGTAGCCGGGCAGCCAGTCCAGCTCGGTCTCGCCGAGCTCCCGCTCGCCCGCGATCCCGTACATGATCTGCAGGTTCTCCGGGTCGCCGGCGACCGCGCGCAGCAGCCACTCGCGCCAGGCGCGGGCCTCCTCGCGGTATCCGGTGCGCAGCAGCGAGGAGAGGGTGATGGCCGCGTCGCGCAGCCAGGTGTAGCGGTAGTCCCAGTTGCGGACCCCGCCGATCTCCTCGGGGAGGGAGGTGGTCGGCGCGGCGACGATCCCGCCCGTGGGACCGTACGTGAGGGCCTTGAGGGTGATCAGCGAGCGGATCACGGCCTCCCGGTAGGGCCCGTGGTACGTGCACTGCTCGACCCACTCGCGCCAGAAGTCGGTGGTCGACTCCAGGGCCGCCTCGGCGTCGGGGGTCTCGGGCGCGTCGCGGTGCGAGGCCTGCCAGCTGATGCTGAAGGCCTTCCGGTCGCCCGGTCCGACGGTGAAGTCGGAGTACGTCGTCAGGTCCTTGCCGTAGGTCTGCGCGTCGGAGTCCAGCCAGACCGAGTCGGGGCCGGCGACGGCCACGGTGCGCCCGTCGACCCTGTGCACCCACGGCACGACCCGCCCGTAGCTGAAGCGCATCCGCAGCGCCGAGCGCATCGGCACCCGCCCGCTGATGCCCTCCACGATGCGGATCAGCTGCGGCGCGTGGTCCTCGCGCGGCGGCATGAAGTCGATCACGCGGACCTTGCCGCGCGGGGTGTCCCACTCCGACTCCAGCACCAGCGAGTCACCGCGGTAGCGGCGGCGTGTCGCACGCGGGGCCTCGGTGCCCGCCGGGAACGACGGGCCGATCCGCCAGAACCCGTGTTCCTCGGTGCCGAGAATGCTCGCGAACACGGCGTGCGAGTCGAAGCGTGGCAGGCACAGCCAGTCCACAGCCCCGTCCCGACAGACCAGTGCCGCGGTCTGCATGTCCCCGATCAGTGCGTAATCCTCGATGCGCCCGGACACGTGCATCTCCAGTCGAACGGCCACGTCCGCCCCGAAGGGCGCTTGCATTGCGCGGTTGCGCGGTCTCCTGTGTGCAGGGATCTCCGCGTGAGCCCATGATTCCGTATATCGGCTCGGTTAGGCCGTCTGACGGACTGCCCGGCGGTGATGTGTGCAATATCCGAGCAGGATATGACGGCACCCTAGTGATCTCCGTGAGCCCCGGAAGAATGCGGCTGGGCCGAACGGGTGAGCAGCGGCTCCGCCGCCCCGGCGCACTCGGGCGCCCCCGGCCGGGGCGGGCGCGCCGCGTGCCCGGAGGCGGACCCCGCCGGGCGCTGATAGGCTGGTACCCCGTGGACCGGTGGTCTGCCTGTGCGAATCAGGAGCCCCGAAACCGCAGCTTCGGCGCCCCCTGAGACCCTTCCGGATCGACGGTGGCCGGCGCCGGACGCACCTCACCTCGCGACCACGGGAGCCCCCTCTTGGCGATGCCGCCCAAATCCATGACGACCAAGCACATCTTCGTCACCGGGGGTGTCGCTTCCTCCCTCGGCAAGGGCCTGACGGCCTCCAGCCTGGGT
>NZ_JBGBPT010000130.1:0-16011 GCF_041106355.1 Streptomyces sp. BF23-19
CTCCCCGCCGGAGGCCCCACCGCCGTCACCGCCCGCGTCCACGCCGCACTCGGCGACGCGGGCGTACTCCCCGCCCACGGCACCGGCGCCCACGAAGCCCTCCGCACCCTCGTACACACCCTCGCCGCAGGCGCCGCCGACCCCGCCGACCCGCTCTGCGCCGCCCACCTGCACTGCCCCCCACTCGCCGTCGCGGCCGCCGCCGACCTCGCCGCCAGCGCCCTGAACCCCTCCCTCGACTCCTGGGACCAGGCCCCCGCCGCCTCCGCCGTCGAAGCCCTCCTCACCCGCACCCTCGCCGCCGAGTTCTACGCCACCCCCCACGCCGACGCCCTCGTCACCACCGGCGGCACCGAAGCCAACCAACTCGCCGTGCTCCTCGCCCGCGAACGCCACGGCCCCGCCCTCACCGTCCTCCACGGGGCCAACGCCCACCACTCCATCCCCCGCGCCGCATGGCTCCTCGGCCTGCCCCCGGCCACCGAACTCCCCACCCCCGCCGGCGTCCTCGACCCCGCCCGCCTCGCCGAAGCCCTCGCCACCACCCCCGGCCCCACCCTCGTCACCGCCACCGCCGGCACCACCGACGCAGGCCTCATCGACCCGATCCACCGCATCGCCGACCTCTGCGACCGCTACGGCGCCGACCTCCACATCGACGCCGCGTACGGCGGCCTCCTCGCCCTCAGCCCCCGCCACCGCGACAAACTCGCCGGACTAGACCGCGCCCACTCCCTCACCATCGACCTGCACAAACTCGGCTGGCAACCCGTCGCCGCAGGCCTCCTCGCCGTCCCCGACACCACCCTCCTCGCCCCCCTCGCCCACCAGGCCGACTACCTCAACGCCACCGACGACACCGAAGCCGGCCTGCCCGACCTCCTCGGCCGCTCCCTACGCACCACCCGCCGCCCCGACGCCCTCAAGATCGCCACCACCCTCCGGGCCCTGGGCCGCGACGGCCTCGCCGCACTCATCGACCGCACCATCGACACCGCACACCACCTCGCCCGACTCCTCGACGCCCACCCTGGCTTCGAACTCCACACACCCCCCACCATCACCACCGTCCTCTTCCGGCCCACCCACGCCGACGACGACCACCTCGCCACCCTGCGACGCACCCTCCTGCACCAAGGCCGCGCCGTCCTCGGCCGCACCCACGCCGACGGCCGCCTGTGGCTCAAAGCCACCCTGCTCAACCCGCACACCACAGCGGGGGACCTGGACCAGCTCATCTCCCTCCTGGAAGGCAGCACCCACCGATGACCGCCCAGCTCGACGCCCCCCACGACCTCGTCGGAATCGGGATCGGCCCCTTCAACCTGTCCCTCGCCGCCCTCGCCGACGGCCTGCCCCGACAAGGCGCCGGCGAACTCGCCACCGCCTTCTACGACCAGCGCCGCGACTTCCGCTGGCACCCCGGACTCCTCATCGAAGGCGCCACCCTCCAGGTCCCCTTCCTCGCCGACCTCGTCACCCTCGCCGACCCGGCCAGCCCCTGGAGCTTCCTCAGCTACCTCAAGCACAAGGAACGACTCTTCCCCTTCTACTTCGCCGAGCAGTTCCACATCCACCGCGCCGAATACGACGCCTACTGCCGCTGGGTCGCCGGCCGCGTCCCCGGACTCCACTTCGGCCACCAGGTCGACGCCGTCCGCTGGAACCCCGAACGCGACCTCTTCGAAGTCGACTTCACCCAACTCGACGCCACCGGCGAAGCCGAAGCCCTCGGCCGCACCTACACCCGCAACCTCGCCCTCGGCATCGGCACCGCCCCCTACGTCCCCGAACCCCTACGCCCCCTCGCCGACGCCCCCACCGTCCCCGTCATCCACTCCGCCGACTACCTCGACAACCGCCGACGCATCCTCGGCGCCGAACACGTCACCGTCATCGGATCAGGCCAGTCCGGCGCCGAAGTCTTCCTCGACCTCCTCCGCGCCCGCCCCGTCGGCCGCGAACGCCTCACCTGGCTCGCCCGCACCCCCTCCTTCGCCCCCATGGAGTACTCCAAGCTCGGCCTCGAACACTTCACCCCCGACTACACCCGCTACTTCCACTCCCTCCCCGAACCCGTACGCGACCAGCTCGTCCCCGCCCAATGGCAACTCCACAAGGGCATCGACGCCGACACCATCGCCGCCATCCACGCGGAGCTCTACCGCCGCACCCTCCACGGAGGCTGGCCCGACACCGTCCTCACCCCCGGAGTCAGCGTCCGCACCGCCGGCCGCGTCGCCACCACCAAGGTCGAACTCCACCTCGAACACACCGAGCAGGGCACCCGCTCCCGCCTCACCACCGACGCCGTCGTCCTCGCCACCGGCTACCAGGAACGCCCCCTCGGCAACCTCCTCGCAGGCCTCGACCCCTACCTGCGCAAGGACTCCTCCGGCCGCCCCCGCATCGACGACCGCTACCGGATGATCCTCGACCCCACCGTCACCGGCAGCATCTTCGTCCAGAACGGCGAACGCCACACCCACGGCGTCGGCGCCCCCGACCTCGGCCTCGCCGCCTGGCGCAGCGCCGCCATCCTCAACACCCTCACCGGCAAAGAGCCCTACCCCCAACCGGATCGCACCGCCTTCACCACCTTCGGCCTCGACCAGCGCGAACACACCCGCCCCCGCCCCGCCGGCGAACTCCTCCCGCTCGTCGAACACCCCTGAGAGGCCCGGCAGTCCGGTGATCGAGACCCCCGCCCCCACCGTCCCGGGGCCGCCACGAGGGCGGGAGCGTGACCGGTACAACTATCCGCGCAAGTCGAACGTCTCTTCTGTCGAAGAAACGTTTCCAGGGGGTTTTGTCTGTGAAGTTTTCCCGGATCGCCGCAGCGGTCACCACCGCTGCCCTTGCTCCGGCCGTCCTCATCGCGTCACCGGCGTTCGCCGCCGGCCCCGACGCCCCGGCCAACGGCAACCACCCGGCACCGACCACGCCGGACCGGACCACGCCGGACCAGACCGTGCCCGACCAGGCCGAAGAGGACCGCAAGACCATCCTCGCGATCATCGCCCACCCGATGGCCAGCGAGTTCATGCAAGAAGCCGGCCGCAAGGCCATCGCCGACGGCCCCAAGGCCATGCGCAAGTTCATCGAAGTCGACCAGCACAACATCCGCATGGACGACTACCGCATCGAGATCCTGCGCCTCCTCCCGGGCGCCGGCCCCGGCCTGAAGGAGGGCATCAACAAGGTCCTCAGCAACGGCAACACCATCGAAAAGCTCCGCCACTTCTACGACGTGACCCAGCACGAGCTGCGCGACGACGACAACAAGGTCGAGATCTCCCGGCTCATCGGCACCGGCGGCACCGGCGTGAAGGAAGCCGGCAAGAAGGCACTCCAGGGCACCCCCGCCGACCGCGCGGAGTTCCTGAAGACCGGCCGCCACCTCGCCCAGGCCCAGGACGACCTGGTCGAGCTGGCCCGCATCGACGAGGGCTGGGACGGCCCGATCCTGACCGAGGCCATCGGCAAGCTCATGAACGGATCGCCGACCCCGGCCGAGCTGCGCCACTTCCTGGAAGTGACCCAGTACGAGCTCCGCGACCAGGACAACCGCGTCGCCATCGCAAAGATCATCGACGGTGGTGGTCCGGAACTCGTCAAGGCCGGCCGCGCCGCCCTCGCCGGCACCCCCGCCGACCGGACCGAGTTCCTCAAGACAGGCCGGCACGAAGCCCGCGCCAAGGACCAGGCCGCCAAGAACAACGAAAAGCCGACCCCCGGCAAGGACGGCAAGGACGGCAAGGACGGTGAAGGCAACGGCACCGGAACGGACTCCGGCACCAGCGGCACCACCGGCACCGGCACCACCACCGGCACCACCGCCATCACCGCCCAGGGCCACAACGGTTCCCCCCTCGCCACCACCGGCGCGGGCGACCACACCACCCTGATCGCCGGCGGCGCGGGCACCGCGCTCGCCGCCGGCGCCGGACTGCTCCTCGCCGCCCGCATGCGCCGCGCAGGCGCCGCACGCTGATCGGACCCGCACCACCAGGGGTGGCCGGCTGCGGCACACCGCGGCCGGCCACCCCGCCGGGCCGATCCGACAGGATCCCGAAGAGGCGGCTCAGGGGGTGTCTTGCCGATCAGGCCGGGCTCGCGGGCTCTGGCACCGCGCCTCGCCGCGTTGTCCTCGGTCGGCGACGCTCCGCGTCGCCTCCCTCGTCCGCCTCGCGACCCACGGCACCAGACCCCGCTCCCTGATCCGGCCTGACCAAGACACCCCCTAGAACACCGCGACCCCGGCCCGCGTCAGACGCCAGTCCACCGACGCGAACTGCGCGGCGTCGATCGTCCCCTTCGCCTTCACCCACTGGATGATCGTGTTACGGATCTCGTCCGAGTTCGCCCACAGCTGCTTGGCCTGCGGAACATGCGGGAAGTTCCCACCACCCGACGCCCGATAGTTGTTCACCGCCAACACGAACTGCGCCGCCGGATCCACCGGCTTCCCCTGGAACGACAACCCCGTGATCCGCGACCCCGCCGGCTGCGCGATGTCGATGTCGTACACCAGCCCGTACACCGCGTCGTAGTTGTAGTCCGGAATGCTCTCCGCGTTCGTCAGCTTCGCCGGATCCACCACATCACCCGGCGCCGTCCGCACGAAGTACCGCGCCGAGTACTCCAGGTAGTCCTTCACCTGCGCACCCGTCAGCAGCCGCGCCTCCATCGTGTTCTCGAACGGATACAGACCCGCCGCATCCTTGATCGTCACCTGACCCGCCGGGATCGACGCCGTACGCGAGAAGCACGACGCCTGCGACAGCACCGGCAGCGCCGCCCACTGCGAACCGGCCAGCGCCCCCTTCACCGTCTCCGCCTGCACATGGTTGATCAGATCGATGATCGCGACGTCCTTGAACGCCCCCTCCGCCGACGACATCGCCTGCGTCGACGTACCGATCACCTGGTTCACGTACGCCACGACCTTGCGGTGCTCGTCCGACAGCAGCCGCGTGATCTTCTCGTCCTCCGCGACCGTGTTCGAGTTCAGCACCTTCGCCGCGACCTTCGCCACCGACCAGCGGCCCTTCTCCCACGTCAGCTCGAAGTCGAACAGCGTCAGCCGCTGCCCCCACTTCAGCGGCTCCGACAGCACCACGTCCTTGCCGGTCGCCTTGTTCTTCACCCGGTACTCCGGGATCTCCGTGTGCGCGTGCCCCACCAGGATCGCGTCGATCCCCGGCACCTGCTCCGCCACCAGCGCCGCCGCGTTCTCGATGTACGGCAACTGGTCCCCGTACGAGGACGTACCGCTCGAACCGGAATGCGCCGACACGATCACCACATCCGCGCCCATCGACCGCAGCTTCGGCACGTACTTCGCCGCCTGCTCCTCCAGCCCCGGGAACGTCATCTTCCCCTGCACGTTCGCCTTGTCCCAGATCGCGATACCCGGGTTCGTCAACCCCAGCACCGCCACCTTCACATCCCGCCCGCACGGCGTACGCAGCTTGTGCATGCTGTACGGCGCGAACGCCGGCCGCAGCGTCTTCGCATCCAGCGCGTTCGCCCCCAGCAACGGGAAGTCGCACTGCTCCTCGAACTTCCGCAGCACCGGAATGCCGTAATTGAACTCGTGGTTCCCCAGCGCCGCCGCGTCATAACCGATCGCGTTCATCGCCTGCGCCATCGGGTGCACCGGACCACGCCGCGCGGTGATCGGATCCACCTTCGCGTAGTAGTACGACAACTGCGTGCCCTGGATCGTGTCACCCGCGTCGATCAGCAGCGTGTTACGCCGCCCCTTCTCCGCCCGCACCTGCTCCACCAGCGTCGAGATCTTCGCCAGACCGACGTCGTTGTGCGCCTTGTCGTCGAACTCCTTGTCCGTGAAGTAGTCCCAGTTGAAGACATTCCCGTGCAAGTCGGTCGTACCCATCACCGTGAACGCGTACGTCCGCGCCCCCGCACCGGACACCTTCACATCCTGCGCAGCCGCCACGGCCGGGGAGCTCGCGGCCCCCGCCAACGCCACAGCAGCACCCGTCGCAGCCGAAGTACCCAGAAATGTCCTACGGTCGAACGCCATACCATCTCCCATTCGAGGCCTGAACAACGCGCGTAGATTCTGACCCAGCAGTAACAACCCGCAACACCCCCGACAGGTTTCGATCCGGTGACCACACCCGAACGAGCGACAGTGCGACAGTGAAACCATGACCCAGGACGCATCGCACCAGCCCTACGGAACCCCCGAAGTACCCCGCGTAGCAGTCCGCGGCGAAGCCCGCATCGAAGTCGACCCCGAGATCGCCCGCATCGGAATCACCGTCAGCGCCCGCGGCACCGACCGCCGCACCGCACTCGAAGACCTCACCCGCCGCAACAACACCGCCCTCGACCTCATCAAGAGCTACGGCGACCCCGTCGAAAAACTCGAAACCGGCGCCTTCTCCATCACCCCCGAACTCACCCGCCACGGCCGCGCCGAACGCGTCCGCGCCTACCACGGCCGCGTCCACATCACCGCCGAACTCAGCGACTTCACCGCCCTCGGCGAACTCACCACCCGCCTCGCCGACCTCGAACTCACCGAGGTCGACGGCCCCTGGTGGGCCCTGCGCCCCACCTCACCCGCGCACGGCCGAGCCCGCCGCCAAGCCGTCCTCGAAGCCGTCCAACGCGCCCGCGAATACGCCGAAGCCCTCGGCGCCGACCTCGCCGCCCTCGTCGAACTCGCCGACCTCGGCGCCGAGAACGCCGCCCCCTTCACCCCCGCCCCCGGCGCAGGCATGCGCACCATGGCCTTCAGCGCCACCGAGGACGCCGGCCCCCCGCCCCTCGACCTCGAACCCCAGCGCCAGACCGTCTACGCACAGGTGAACGCCCGCTTCACCATGACTCCTCCGCAACTCTGAAGAACCCACAAATGCCGCCCCGGGGGTGCTCATCAGAGCACCCCCACGCACATTCAACAGTTGTCAACAAGCTTTTGCTCAAAGGTTGTTGAGTGGACACCCGGAACCGATTTCCTACCCGCAGGTAGGGGAATACGCTCGACCCATGCGCCGAGCGAAAATCGTATGTACCCTGGGCCCCGCCACCGACTCATACGACCAGATCAAAGCCCTGGTCGAAGCCGGAATGGACATCGCCCGCCTCAACCTCAGCCACGGCACCACCGCCGAACACGAGGAGCGCTACCAGCGCGTACGCAAGGCCTCCGACGAGACCGGCCGCAGCGTCGGCATCCTCGCCGACCTTCAAGGCCCGAAGATCCGCCTCGGCCGCTTCCACGAAGGACCCGTACTCCTTGAACGCGGCGACGAATTCACCATCACCGTCGAAGACCACCACGGCGACCGCCACACCTGCGGCACCACCTACAAAGGCCTCGCCACCGACGTCACCACCGGCGAACTCATCCTCGTCGACGACGGCCGCGTCACCCTCGAAGTCACCACGGTCGACGGCCCCCGCGTCCACACCCGCGTCATCGAAGGCGGCATGGTATCCGACCACAAAGGCCTCAACCTCCCCGGAGTAGCCGTCTCCGTCCCCGCACTCTCCGAAAAAGACATCGAAGACCTCCGCTGGGCCCTCCGCACCGGCGCCGACGTCATCGCCCTCTCCTTCGTCCGCAGCGGCCGCGACATCCAGGACGTCCACCGCATCATGGACGAAGAAGGCCGACGCCTCCCCGTCATCGCCAAGATCGAAAAACCCCAAGCCGTCGAAAACATCGACGACATCGTCGCCGCCTTCGACGGCATCATGGTCGCCCGCGGCGACCTCGGCGTCGAAATGCCCCTCGAACAAGTCCCCATCGTCCAAAAGCGCGCCATCAAACTCGCCAAGCGCAACGCCAAACCCGTCATCGTCGCCACCCAAATGCTCGACTCGATGATCGACAACTCCCGCCCCACCCGCGCCGAAGCCAGCGACGTCGCCAACGCCATCATCGACGGCACCGACGCCGTCATGCTCTCCGGCGAAACCAGCGTCGGCAAATACCCCATCGAAACCGTCCGCACCATGTCCCGCATCGTCGAAGCCGCCGAAGAAGACATCCTCGCCAAGGGCCTCCCCCCACTCACCGACCGCAACAAGCCCCGCACCCAAGGCGGAGCCGTCGCCCGCGCAGCCGCCGAAATGGGCGACTTCCTCGACGCCAAATTCCTCGTCGCCTTCACCCAGAGCGGCGACACCGTCCGCCGACTCTCCCGCTACCGCTCACCCATCCCCCTCCTCGCCTTCACCCCCGACCAAGCCACCCGCTCCCAACTCAACCTCACCTGGGGCGTCGAAACCTTCCTCGGCCCCCACGTCGACTCCACCGACGCCATGGTCGCCCAAGTCGAAGAAGAACTCCTGCGCATCGGCCGCTGCGTACCCGGCGACACCGTCGTCATCACCGCCGGCTCACCCCCCGGCGTCACCGGATCCACCAACCTCGTCCGCATCCACCACATCGGCGACGCGGTCCGCTGACACACCACCCGCACAACGACGCACCGCGTCGGGCCACCACACCCCACCCGACGCGGTCACCCGCACCACCACGGCCGCGAACTCCCCGAACGACAACACCACACCCCCACGCCCCAGAACGGCACACCACCCCACGCCGCCGACGTCGACACACCCCTTGACCTCAACCTCACCTGAGGTCATACGTTCGCGACATGACGACGAACGAGTACTCCCAGCAGCAGCAGCTCGCCGCCCAGCCCATCGGCCACTGGGCCCGCGAAGCCGCAAACCTGGTCATCGGCGGCCTCCGCACCGCCCTCGCCGAAGAACACCTCACCCAGCCCCACTGGTGGACCCTGGGCCACATGGCCGGCGCCCCGGGCGAATGGACCCGCAAGGCCCTCACCGAGAAGCTGACCCCCTTCGACGACCAGAACACCGACTTCGAGACCGTCTACGCCGACCTCACCACCCGCGGCTGGCTCACCGAGACCGACCACCGCCTCACCCTCACCGAAGCCGGCGAAGCAGGCCGCCTCCGCGCCCACGCCCGCAACGCGAAGGTCCACGCGGCAATGCGGCAGGGCATCGACGACGCCGCATACGCCGCCACGATCAACACCCTCCGCCACCTGGTCGCCAACCTCGGCGGCAACGGCGACCTGCCGTAACGCCATACTGGCCCCTCACGACGCACACACGGGGGACCGACCGGATGACCACGCAGCCGCCACACGCACCGGACGCCGGCCCCGGGCACGCATGCGAACCCCGCCCAGGCACCTGCCGCCTCCCCGAACCGTGGATGTGCCACGTGTTCTACGTCGACGGAAGCCTCCGCGACATCACCGTCACGGACACCGACGACACCCACTGGAACCAGGTCCTACACCACCTCCGCACCACCGCCGACCAGCTCACCTGGTACAACGGCCCCGAGGCACACGACATCACCCCGGACGACACCGAGGACCCCTTCGCCACCATCGAGGACGGCTGCACGGCAACCCTCGCCGTCCGATACGGCCACACCTGGCTCTCGGCCCATCTGCCGGTCGACGGGATCGAATTCTCCCTCTGGCCCGACAGCATCGAGGACGGGACCCACGTCGCCGACGTGCTGCGCTTCCTGACCGAACTGGGCACGGCATGCGGCCGCCCGGCCGTCCTCACCGCCGAAACCGTCATCGGCCACCACGAGCTGCCGCCCCTGATCACCTACGACCCTGCCACCGGGACCACCACGCACCTTCAGACCTAGTACTTCGGCCCGATGTGGGCGTCCATGAGGGCGACGCAGTCCTTCCGCGCGACGGACACGTTGAACGGATCACTGCCCCGCGCCAACACCGTCCACCGGACCCCGACCTTGGTCAGCGTGTCCGTGCAGAGCTTCCGGATGTCGTCGGACTTGTTGGTGAAGAAGTACCGCGGGTACTCGTAGCGCTTGCCGTTCCGGACGGTCCAGTTGGTGACCCGACACCCGTCGGAATGGATCAGCCCCCGCAGGAACGCCCACGGGTGCGCATCGACGATCTCCTGCTGCCAGTCTTCGAGAACGATCCGCCGCTCGTGCTTCTTGCCGGGCCCGTGCTGAGGGAACAGGCATGTCCAGTGAGTCGAGTGGGACTGCACCTCGACGCATCCCTGTCGCTGCCGACGGCTTACGCGCGGGATCCGCATCACGAGGTGCATGGCCTCCTCGGCGGCGTCGATGAGGCCCACCCAGGTCGCGTCGCAAAAGATGGACAGGTGGTGCTGCTTGTACTTCGAGATGATGTGGCCGTCGCCGAGATAGAGGCCGAGGAGATAGGCGTACGTGGGCCGGTCGAGGTCGAGGCCGGTGCACTTCGGACAGTCGGTGGGCGGCTCATAGGTTTCGCCGCGGCTCTTCCGGTCCTGGTGTCGCCACCAGCCGACAGTCCCGCGGGGTACGCCGAGATTCTCGGCCACTGATCGGTTGGTCGCGCCTCGGCGCAGCAGCAGGACGGCTTGTTCGCGTATCGCGGGATTGTGCTCCACGAGGCAGGAGCTTCGCTGCTATTCGCCCGGTTGGTCGTAATTCGAAGTTTCGTTCACCGTGACGAGTGAAGATCGCAATATTCGCTTGGCGACCTTGAAATTGAAGGAGAAGTGCCCCGAGTCGGATTCGAACCGACGCTGAATGGGTTTTGAATCCATCGCCTCTGCCGCTGGGCTACCGGGGCCCCTTCGAAACGAAGGATACCTAAGACCCTCCGTGTCACAAACATACAGGAGCTAGGTAGGCTCGTGGGAGCTTAACCGCCTTGCACCGAGGAGCATCCGTGACCGCCGAGCACGAGTCGACGCCCACGCCCGACGCCGACCAGTCGCACGTTCCGCCGCTGACGACCCGCGTCGTCATCGCCGAGGACGAGGCGCTCATCCGTCTCGATCTCAAAGAGATGCTCGAAGAAGAGGGCTACTCCGTCGTCGGCGAGGCCGGCGACGGCCAGACGGCCGTCGAGCTCGCGCGCGAGCACCGTCCCGACCTGGTGATCCTCGATGTGAAGATGCCCGTCCTGGACGGGATCTCCGCGGCCGAGAAGATCGCGGAGGAGTCCATCGCGCCCGTGTTGATGCTCACCGCGTTCTCGCAGCGCGACCTGGTCGAGCGGGCCCGGGACGCCGGTGCGATGGCGTACCTCGTGAAGCCGTTCAGCAAGAGCGACGTGGTGCCGGCCATCGAGATGGCCGTCTCCCGCTTCGCGGAGCTGCGTGCGCTGGAGCAGGAGGTCGCGGACCTGTCGCAGCGGCTGGAGACCCGCAAGCTGGTGGACCGCGCCAAGAGCATTCTGCAGACGCAGTACGGGCTGACGGAGCCGGCCGCCTTCCGGTGGATCCAGAAGTCGTCCATGGACCGTCGGATGTCCATGCAGCAGGTCGCCGAGGTGGTCATCGAGGACGCCGAGGCGAAGAAGAAGGAGAGCGGCAAGTAGCGGCCGCCCCCGGACATGCGTGAGGCCCGCCCCCCCCCGAGGGGGGGCGGGCCTTACACGTTGTGTCAGTCCTCGCCGAGGTAGGCCTTGCGGACGTCCTCGTTGTGGAGGAGGTCGCGGCCGGTGCCGGAGAGAACGATCTTGCCGATCTCCATCACGTGCGCGCTGTCGGAGAGCGAGAGCGCCGCCTGGGCGTTCTGCTCGACGAGCAGGATGGTCATGCCGGCGGCCTTGAGGTCCTTGATGGTCGCCATGATCTTCTGCATCATCAGCGGCGACAGGCCCATGGAGGGCTCGTCCAGCATCAGGAGCTTGGGGCGGGACATGAGCGCGCGGCCCATGGCGAGCATCTGCTGCTCGCCGCCCGAGAGGGTGCCGGCGGCCTGCTTGCGACGTTCACCCAGGATGGGGAACATCTCGTAGGCGCGCTGGACGTCCGCCTCGATGCCCTCCTTGTCGGTGCGCAGGAAGGCGCCGAGCTGGAGGTTTTCGGCGATCGTCAGCCGGGGGAAGATGTGGCGTCCCTCGGGGGAGTGGGCGAGGCCCAGGGAGACGATCTTGTGGGCGGGGACGGCGGCCAGGGGCTGGCCGTCGAAGGTGACGCTGCCGCTCTTGGGCTTGATGAGCCCGGAGAGGGTGCGCAGGGTGGTCGTCTTGCCGGCGCCGTTGGTGCCGACGAGGCAGACGATTTCGCCTTCGTTGACTTCGAAGGAGATTCCCTTGACGGCTTCGATCTTGCCGTAGGCGACCTTGAGGTCTTCGACCTTGAGCAGTGCGGTCACTTGGCCTCTCCTTCCGTGCTGGTGGTGCTGGTGGTGCTGTCCGAGTCGGCGTCGGCCGGGGCGTCGGTGTCGCCGTCGGTGTCGGCGGCGGCCTCCGCTTCGGGTTCGGCGTCGGTCTCGGTGGCTTCGGCGTCGGCGGCTGCCTCGGCTTCGACCTCGACCTCGGCTTCGGCCGCAGCCTCGACCTCGACCTCGGCGTCGGCCTCGGCCGCGGCCTCGACCTCCGTCTCGGCCTCGGGCTCGGCTTCGGCCGGTGCTGCGGCTTCGGCGGCGGCGGCTTCCGCTGCCTCGACGGCGGCGTCGTCGGCGGCGCCCGGGTCGCCCTCGAAGGGCTCGCCGAGGTAGGCGGCGATGACGCGCTCGTCGCCCTGGACCTCGGCGGCGGTGCCTTCGATGAGCTTTTCGCCCTGGACGAGGCAGGCGACGCGGTCGCAGAGGTTGAAGATGAAGCGCATGTCGTGCTCGATGACGAGGACGGCGATGCCCATGTCGCGGATGGCGAAGATGAGTTCTTCGGCAGCGCGGGTTTCCTGCGGGTTCATGCCGGCGGTGGGCTCGTCCAGGAGGATGAGGCCGGGGTCGCTGGCGAGGGCGCGGGCGATTTCCAGCTTGCGCTGTTCGCCGTAGGGGAGGTTCTTGGCCAGGTGCTGGGCCTTGTTCTCCAGGCCGATGAACTCGAGGAGTTCCATGGCGCGCGCTTCGCTGGCGGCTTCGGCCTTCTTGAAGCCGGGGCCGCGCAGGAGTGCGGACCAGAGGCCTTCCTTGGTGCGGGTGTGGCGTCCGACGAGGACGTTCTCCAGCACGGTCATGTTGTGGAAGAGCCGGATGTTCTGGAAGGTGCGGGCGATGCCGGCCTCGGTGACCTTGTGGGGCTTGGGAGGCAGGACCGTGCCCTTGTAGCTGACGCTGCCCTCGGTGGGGACGTACAGCCCGGTGAGGCAGTTGAAGAAGGTGGTCTTGCCGGCGCCGTTGGGGCCGATGAGGCCGACGATCTCGCCCGCGTTGACCTGGAGGTCGACGCCCTTGACGGCGGTGAGGCCGCCGAAGCGCATGGTGACGCCCTTGGCTTCGAGAACCGTGGTCTTGGTGGTGGTGGACGTGGTGTCCGTGGTGGTCGTCATGTCGTTCACGCCCCCGCCTTGGCGGTGGCCAGGTCCGTGGGGGCCTGGTCAGCGGTGTCGTCGTGGAACTCGAGCTGCGCGCGCTTGTTGGCGATGAGGCCTTCGGGGCGGAAGCGCATGAGCAGGATGAGGGCGATGCCGAACGCGAGGAGCTGGTAGTCCTGGAGGAAGGCCAGCTTCGCGGGGATCAGGAAGAGCAGTGCGGCGCCGAGGATGGGGCCGCGGATGGTGCCCATGCCGCCGAGGATGACGGCGGCGAGGAGGAACGCGGAGTTCGGCGGGACGGGCCCGGCGAAGACGTAGTTCTCGGGGACGACCGTGCTGTTGACGTGTGCCTGGACGGTGCCGGCGAGGCCGGCGAGGGTGGCGCCGAGGGCGAAGGCGATGAGCTTGACCTTGAAGCCGTTGATGCCCATGGCTTCGGCGGCGGTCTCGTCCTCGCGGATGGCGACCCAGGCGCGGCCGATGCGGCTGCTGCCGGCGCGGGCGAAGACCACGACGACGAGGGCCATCACGAGCAGCATCAGGAAGTAGTAGTTGGCGTAGGCGCCGAGGGTGATGCCGCCGACCACGTGGGATTCCCCGAAGTTCCACCCGAAGAGTTCGAGGTGGGGGATGTTGGGGATGCCGTTGGGGCCGTTGGTGATGTCGGGGCCGGAGGTGCCGTCGAGGTTGCCCATGGCGATGCGGAAGATTTCTCCGAAGCCGAGGGTGACGATGGCGAGGTAGTCGCCGCGCAGGCGCAGGGTCGGGGCTCCGATGACCACGCCGAAGATGAGCGAGGCGAGGGCGCCGACGATGACCGCTGCCCAGAAGGGGAGGTGGATGCCGAAGGCGGATGCGGTGCTTCCGGAGACCAGGGCCGCGGCGTAGGCGCCGACGCCGAGGAAGGCGACGTAGCCGAGGTCGAGGAGGCCGGCGAGGCCGACGACGACGTTGAGGCCGAGGGCGACGGTCGCGAAGATCAGGATGTTGACCGCGATCAGCGTGTAGGTGTCGCCGCTCTGCTGGATGAACGGGAAGGCGATGGCGGCGGCCGCGGTGCCGAGCAGGGTGACCTGGCGGTACTTGGCGGTGAGGCCGCCGAGGCGGGCGAAGAGGCCGGACTTGTTCAGCGCGAAGGCGGCGAGGCCGACGGTGATCAGGTAGGCGACGAAGAGCTGCGGTTCCTTGTCATCGGTGTCGATGCCGTAGGTGATGACGAAGAGGCCGATGGCGAAGACGGCGGTGACGATGAGGATTTCTGCCCAGGAGGGCAGTTCCTTGGCGGGGGCCGCCTTGCGGGTGTCGTCGGCGAGCTTGTTCACGGCGAGGACCGGGATGAGCGAGCCGAGGAGGGCGACGTAGGCGCCGGGTTCCAGGTTGACGACTCCGCCGAGGACGACGGTGATGGCGATGACCGTGAACCAGGTGGCGGCGAGGTTGCCGAGGGTGAGGAAGAAGAGGGCCTTGCGGGAGCCGTTGGGGGTGAGCCAGCGGAGGCCCTTGATGCCGAGCGCGGAGAGCGCGTGGGCGAGGGTGAGGGCGGCTCCGGCGAGGGTGACGTACTGGAGGCCCGCGGGGCTTCCGTAGTAGGTCAGGTCGCCGGGGAATTCGGCGGTCCACGTCCACGCGAGGAAGGCGCTGACGATGGTGAGGAGGCTGCCGGCGATGACCGCGTAGAGGAGGGTGGTGGGCGCGGGGCCCTGCTTCACCGTGTCGGCGGTCTGCGGGGTGGTGTTGGTGGTCATGGTTCTCACGCCCGATCCGCGACGCGCTCACCGAGCAGGCCTTGTGGCCGCACGAGGAGGACGACGATGAGGAGTACGAAGGCCCAGACGTTGGACCAGGCGCCACCGCCGAGCTGCGACATGCCGGGGATGTCTTCGATGTAGGCGATCGAGAGGGCTTCGGCGAGTCCGAGGACGACGCCGCCGACCATGGCTCCGTAGATGTTGCCGATGCCGCCGAGGACGGCTGCGGTGAAGGCCTTGAGGCCGAGGATGAAGCCCATCTCGAAGTTGATCTGGCCCTTGTCGAGGCCGTAGGCGACGGCGGCGACGGCGGCGAACGCGGCACCGATGGCGAAGGCCATGACGATGATGCGGTCGGTGTTGATGCCCATCAGCTTCGCGGTGTCGGGGTCCTGCGCGGTGGCCTGCATGGCGCGGCCGCTGCGGCTCTTCTGGACGAAGATGCCGAGGGCGAGCATGCAGAGCGGGGCGAGGATGAGGACGAAGAGGTCCGCGCGCTGGATCGCCAGGTTGTCGGTGATCTTGAAGGCGGCGCCCTTGAACTCAGGGAAGCTGACGGCCTTCTTGGCGTCCGGGTAGAACTGCCAGACGAGCTGCTGGAGCGCGATCGAGAGGCCGATTGCGGTGATGAGGGGTGCGAGCCGGGGGGCGCTGCGCAGTGGGCGGTAGGCGAAGCGTTCGGCTGCGCAGGCCACGGCTACGGAGGTGGCGGCACCTCCGATGATCATGACGGGTATCGCGATCAGCAGGGAGGTGCCGGTCGGGAGGATGGCGTAGGCGCTGAGCGCGCCGAAGCCGCCGATCATGAAGATCTCGCCGTGGGCGAAGTTGATGAGCTGGACGATGCCGTAGACCATGGTGTACCCGATGGCGATGAGGCCATAGAGAGCACCGAGGGCCAGGCCGTTGGCCAGCTGTTGCGGCAGTTCGTGCACCGCAGGGCCTCCGATGAGCGTGTCGGATAAGACTCCGCGCGAGG
>NZ_JBGBPT010000130.1:16021-18437 GCF_041106355.1 Streptomyces sp. BF23-19
GCGCTGTTTGCGCCCTCGCGCGGCGTTGGTTCAGGTGGGGCGGGTGGTGCTGGGGACTACGGGCTTACTGGTTGAAGGTGTCGCTCTTGACGTCGACCCACTTGCCGCCCTCGACCTTGTAGACGGTGAGCTGCTTGTTGGTGGTGTCGCCGTACTCGTCGAAGGCGACCTTGCCGGTCACGCCTTCGAAGGAGACCTTGCCGAGCGCCTCGACGACCTTGGCGCGGGCGTCGGTGGGCAGCTTGCCGTTGTTGGCGGCGACGGCGGCCTTGACGGCCTGGATGACGGCCCAGCCGGCGTCGTAGGAGTAGCCACCGTAGGCGGCGTACGGGTCCTTGTAACCCTCGGCCTTGTAGTCCTCGATGAACTTCTTGGCGGTGTCCAGCTTCTCGACCGGGTAGCCGATGGAGGTGGCGAGGTCGCCCTCGTTGGCCTCACCGGAGGCGCTGATGAAGGCCGGGTCCTGGATGCCGTCGCCGCCCATGAGGGGGACGTTGGCGCCGGTCTTCTTGATCTGGTCGGCGAGGAGGCCGCCCTCGGGGTACTGGCCGCCGAAGTAGACGGAGTCGGCGCCGGAGGTCTTGACCTTGTCGGCGGTGGAGGAGAAGTCGGTCTCCTTCACGGTGACGTGGTCGGTGCCGACGACCTCGCCGCCGAGCTTCTTGAACTCGTCGGCGAAGATCGCGGCGAGGCCGGCGCCGTAGGTCTGCTTGTCGTCGACGATGAAGACCTTCTTCTTGCCGGCGTCCTTGAAGAGGTACTGGGCGGCGAACTTGCCCTGGACCACGTCGGTGGCGGCGGTGCGGAAGTAGGTCTTGAAGCCGCGCTTGAACTCGCCCTTGCCCCAGTTGTCGCCCTGGCTGAGCGCGGGGTTGGTGTTGGCGGGGGAGACCTGCGCCAGGTTGGCGGAGTTGAAGACGCCCTGCATCTGCTGGGCGACGCCGGAGTTCAGCGGGCCGACGACGCCGAGGACGTCCTTGTTGCCGACGAGCTTGGTGGCGTTGGCCTGACCGGAGGCGGGGACGGCCTGGTCGTCGAGGGCCTCGACCTTGAACTCGATGCCCGGGACCTCGTTGTTCTTGTTGGCCGTCTTGGCCGCGAGGTCGACGGAGTTCTTGATGCCCTGGCCGAGGGCGGAGAGCGAGCCCGTGAGCGGGGCGTCCACACCGATGACGACGGTGGTCTTCTTGCCGCCGCCGTTGTCCTTGGAGTCTCCGCCGTCGCGCGATCCGCAAGCGGTGAGGGTCAGTGCTCCCGTGGTGATCACGGTGGTGAGGACGAGCAAAGAACGGTGTCGCACGATTCTTCCTTTCCCTGGCGCGGCTCTCTCGTGAGAGGTGCCGTTAGGTCGCCGGGCCGCACTGGGAGGTCCACGGCCGTGCTGATTGCGCCCTGCGGCGCGGTGACTGGCCGTGACTCTAGGCCCGAGGTGGCGAGCACGGGGAGCAGGGAAAGGAGGATGTGACGCTCTTGTTATGCCAAGGCCAAGAATGTGTAGCGGGAGTGTGGACAAATCGGACGTTTTCTTACCTTGGTGGGTGTCCGCATCCTGAGAATTACCAGTTCTCCTAAGGGGCTTGAGGCCTTCATGCACCTGTCTTAGATCATTTTCGGCCGAATGTGGCTGCGCGTGTCCAAAGGAATCCTCCGAGTGGGCTTTCTTAAGGGAAAAGGCGGATTCAGGCCCTCATGTGCATTACGCAGAGTGACGGTCAAGAGAGCAGTTTCGCAACCGAATGGATCTTGTCCGAGAGGCGGCATGGCTCCCCACCTGCGGTTCGGCCCTACGGGGGTATCTGCCCGGAAGGCGGACACCGCATTCGGGAATGCGGTGACCTCGGTCACGTCGGCGGGCGCCAGTTCTCCGAACTCGTCGTCGCGCCGCCCTCGGCGGCGCAGCGTTGCGCCACGAACCGGTCGATGAGCTCAAGTGCCTTGTCCCGTCCGGCAGTTCGCTCCTCGGCGCGTCCTGCGGCCACCGCGTCCTCGTGGATCGCGTACTGGGCGTTGGACAGGCCCTTCTGCTCCCAGTCGAGACCGGACCATTTGGTGCCCAGGAGGGTCTCCTTCGCCCAGTAGGACACGAGGTTCGTGCACACCTGTACGGGCGAGGGCGGGGCGGGCGTGGCGGGGTCGGCGGAGGGGCTCGCGGAGCCCGCCGCGGGGGGTGGCGCGGAGGATGAGCATCCGGTCAGGGCGAGCGCCGCGAGGAGGGTGTGGGCGGCGTACCGGGCCGTGCGTGGCATGGTCCCCATGGGGGGACCGTAGGCGGTGACCATCGGTGACACAACAGATGTCACCGCGAAGCGTGCGGACTGGCGGATTCCGGGCGGTTGGCGGGCGCCGCCGCGGTGGTGGGAGCCGGTGGATCCGCGGATGGGCGCGGCTCGGTGGCTGCAGCGCAGCGAGGTGCCGG
>NZ_JBGBPT010000131.1:0-17786 GCF_041106355.1 Streptomyces sp. BF23-19
CCCCGGTTCGCGAAAGCGGACCGGGGCCTTCTGCATGAGCGGGGCCTTCCGTCTGACGGACCCGTCCGGACCCGTCCGGACCCGTCCGGTCCGGTCCGGTCCGGTGCGGTCCGGTCCGGTCCGGTGCGGTCCGGTCCGGTCCGGTGCGGTCCGGTCCGGTGCGGTCCGGTCCGGTCCGGTCCGTCAGGACGACTCCCGGACCACCAGCCGGTTCGGCAGGACGGCCGCCGCCTCGCCGGCCTCCCCGGCGATCCTCCCCAGCAGCATCCGCGTCATGGTCCGCCCCATCTCCTCGATCGGCTGCCGCACGCTGGTCAGCGGCGGGTCCATGTGCCGGGCCACCACCGAGTCGTCGAAGCCGACCAGCGCCACGTCCCGCGGAATCCGGCGGCCGGCCGCGCGCAGCTCCCGCCCGGCGCCCGCCGCCATGACGTCCGAGGCGGCGAAGACCGCGTCGAGCCCGGGGTGGCGCTCCAGCAGCTCGCGCATGGCCCGCCGGCCGCCCTCCTCGGTGAAGTCGCCGACCGCGATCAACAGCTCGTCGACGGGACGGGCGGCGGCCGCCAGGGCCTGCCGGTAGCCGTCGAGGCGACACTGGGCCCCGTACACGTCCGGCGGGCCGGTGATGGTGGCGATGGTGCGCCGACCCCGGTCGAGGAGGTGGCGTACGGCCTCGGCCGCGCCCGCCAGGTTGTCGGAGTCCACGCAGGGCAGGGTCTCGCCGGCGGAACGGCGCCCGCTGATCACCGTCGGGATGCCCAGCTCGGCCAGCAGCTCCGGCAGCGGGTCCCCGGCGTGGACGGAGACGAGCAGCACCCCGTCGACGCGGTGCCCGGACAGGTACTGGGCGAGGCGGCGGCGCTCCCGGTCGCTGCCCGCCAGGGTGAGGACGAGCTGGACCTCGGTGTCGGCGAGCTCGGCACCGACTCCGCGGACCACTTCGGAGAAGTAGGGCTCGGCGAAGAAGCGGGCCTCGGGTTCGGGGATCACCAGGGCGATGGCGTCCGTGCGGTTGGCCGCGAGGGCCCGCGCGGCGCGGTTCGGTACGTACCCCAGCTCGGCCACGGCCGCCTCGACGGCGACCCTGGTGTGCTCGCTGACCTTGGAGGATCCGTTGATCACCCGGGAGACCGTGCCGCGCCCGACTCCGGCGCGCGCCGCGACCTCCTCCAGGGTCGGTCGTCCCCCACTGCGCCCGTGCCCGTTCATGGCTTCCTCCCGGTTGTGAATCTACCTCTTGACGACTGTGGGAGCGCTCCCACACTGTGTCACACGACACCTGGCACGTTCCGTCCTTCAGGGAGGAAGCCCATGAGCGTCCGAACCCGAGCCCGAGCCCGAAGAACCCTCCTCACGACCGTCACCGCGCTCGGGGCGGCCGCCCTGCTGCTCGCGGGGTGCGCCCAGGACCCCGAGGAGGACGCCGGGAAGGGCGCGCCGACCTCCGGCGCGTCCGGCGGCGCCGCCCGAACCACCCTCACCGTCGGCGTCTTCGGGGCCTTCGGCCTCAAGGAGGCCGGACTCTACGACGAGTACATGGCGCAGAATCCCGGGATCCGCATCGAGCAGACCTCCATCGAGCGGAACGAGAACTACTACCCCCAGCTCCTCACCCACCTGGGCACGGGCAGCGGGCTCGCCGACATCCAGGCCGTCGAGGTCAACAACATCGCCGAGATCACCGCCACCCAGGCCGACAAGCTGGTGGACCTGGCCAAGGCCCCCGGTGTGGACAAGGCCGCGTACCTGCCCTGGAAGTGGGCCCAGGGCACGGCGAGCGCGGCCAAGGGCGGGGCCACGGTCGGCCTCGGCACGGACATCGGTCCGCAGGGCATCTGCTACCGCAAGGACCTCTTCGAGGCGGCCGGGCTGCCCAGCGACCGGGCGGCGGTCGGGGCGCTGTGGGCGGGCGACTGGAACAAGTACCTGGAGGTGGGCCGGACGTACAAGGCGAAGGCCGGCGGGGGGAAGGCCTTCGTGGACTCGGCGTCGGGTGTGATGGCGGCGGTGACCGGCAGCAGCGCCCAGCGGTTCTACGACGACCAGGGCAAGGTCGTCTACAAGACCAACCCGGCGGTGCGCGGGGCCTTCGACCTGGCGGCCTCCTTCGCCACCGACGGTCTGAGCGCCAAGCTGCAGCAGTTCACCCCGGCCTGGGACCAGGGCTTCTCCAACGGCAACTTCGCCACCCTCTCCTGCCCGGCCTGGATGCTCGGCTACATCCAGGACAAGGCGGGCCCGGCGGGCAAGGACAAGTGGGACGTGGCGCAGGCGCCGAAGCCCAGCAACTGGGGCGGGTCCTTCCTGGTGGTGCCGAAGGCGGGCAAGCAGGCCGAGGCGGCCGCGAAGCTGGCGGCCTGGCTGACGGCCCCGGCGCAGCAGGCGAAGCTCTTCGAGAAGCGGGGAAGTTTCCCGAGCGCGAGCGCCGCGTACAAGCTGCCGACCGTGTCGGGCGCGCAGCACGCGTACTTCGGCGGCGCCCCGATCGGCGAGATCTTCGCGAAGGCGGCCGAGGGCGTGCCGGTGGCGGCGGTCGGCCCGAAGGACCTGGTGATCGCGCAGAACCTGGCGGACATCGGGATGCTGCAGGTCGACCAGAAGGGCCGCAGCCCGCAGGAGGGCTGGGAGGCCGCGGTGAAGGCGATCGACAACGCCTTGGACCAGTGAGGCACCGGTGACGGACGAGACGGCTGTCCTGTCCCCTTTCGCCGTCGGCCCGGAGCGGCCGGCGGCGGAAGGGGGCGGCCGGAGCCGGCCGGGTCAGGTGTGGCGCTCACGCCGCTACCGCTGGGACCTGCGCTGGAGCCCGTACGCCTTCGTGGCGCCCTTCTTCCTCTTCTTCGCCGCCTTCGGGCTGTTCCCGCTGCTCTACACGGGCTGGGCCTCGCTGCACCAGGTGGAGCTGACCGATCCCGACAGCATGACGTGGGTGGGGCTGCGCAACTTCACCCGGCTGTGGGACGACGAGTTCTTCTGGAACGCGCTCCGCAACACGGTGACCATCGGGTTGCTGTCCACGGTGCCGCAGCTGGCGATCGCGCTGGGCCTGGCCCATCTGCTCAACTACCGGCTGCGGGGCTCCGCCTTCTTCCGGGTCGCGGTGCTCACCCCGTACGCGACCTCGGTGGCGGCGGCCACGCTCGTCTTCGTGCTGCTCTTCGGTCGGGACTACGGGATGGTCAACTGGGCGCTGTCGGCGGTCGGTTTCGACGCGGTCGACTGGCAGAACGGCACCTTCGCCTCCCAGTTCGCGGTCTCCACCATCGTGATCTGGCGGTGGACCGGCTACAACGCGCTGATCTACCTGGCGGCCATGCAGGCCGTGCCGGCCGAGCTGTACGAGTCCGCCGCGTTGGACGGGGCCTCGCGCTTCCAGCAGTTCCTCCACGTCACCGTGCCCTCGCTGCGGCCGACGATCTTCTTCACCTGTGTGGTGTCGACGATCGGGGCGACCCAGCTGTTCGGCGAGCCGCTGCTGTTCAACGGCGGGGCGGGCGCGACGGGCGGCTCGGACCACCAGTTCCAGACGCTCGGGCTGTACCTGTACGAGCAGGGCTGGGTGAACCTGCACCTCGGGCGGGCCTCGGCGATCGCGTGGGCGATGTTCCTGATCCTGCTGCTGATCGCCGGGGCGGCGCGGTTGCTGCGCGGACGGAAGGAGACCCGATGAGGGCACTGCGCGCGGGCCGGCTCACGTACGTGGTGCTGGCCCTGTTCACGGCCGGTTCGCTCTTCCCCCTGGTGTGGACGGCGATCGCGGCCTCCCGTAGCAATACGCGCCTGGCGCAGACCCCGCCGCCGTTCTGGTTCGGCGGGAACCTGGGGCGCAACCTCCAGGTCGCGTGGACCGACGCCAACATGGGGACGGCCCTGCTGAACACGGTGATCGTGGCGGGCACGGTCGCCGCGGGCACCGTGTTCTTCTCCACCCTCGCCGGGTTCGCCTTCGCCAAGCTCCGCTTCCGCGGCAGCCGGCCGCTGCTGGCGCTGGTGATCGCGACGATGCTGATCCCGCCGCAGCTGAGCGTGGTGCCGCTGTACATGCTGATCGCGAAGCTGTCCTGGACCGACCGGCTCCAGGCGGTGATCCTGCCGACGCTGGTGGGTGCGTTCGGGGTGTTCTTCATGCGCCAGTACCTGGTGCACGCGCTGCCGATGGAGCTGGTGGAGGCGGCGCGCACGGACGGGGCGAGTTCGCTGCGGGTGCTGTGGCACGTGGTGTTCCCCGCCGCCCGGCCCGCGATGGCCGTGCTGGGGATGCTGACCTTCGTCATGGCCTGGAACGACTTCTTCTGGCCGATCGTCGCGCTGACGCAGAACGGCAGCCCGACGGTGCAGGTGGCTCTGACCGGGCTGGGCCGGGGCTACATCCCCGACCAGTCGGTGATCATGGCGGGTGCGCTGCTGGGCACGCTCCCGCTGCTGCTGGTGTTCCTCGTCTTCGGCCGGCAGATCGTCGGCGGCATCATGCAAGGAGCGGTCAAGGGATGACGCACACGAACACGAACGCCGAAGCCGGCGGCGCGGACCCGCACACGGACGCCGGCGCGCGGGAACTGCGGTTCCCCGACGGGTTCCTGTGGGGAACGGCCACGGCTGCCTTCCAGATCGAGGGCGCCGCGAGCCTGCGCGGGCCCTCCATCTGGGACACCTTCTGCCGTACGCCGGGCAAGGTGCACGGCGGTGACACGGGCGACGTCGCCGTCGACCACCACCGGCTGTGGCGGGAGGACGTCCGCCTGATGGCCTCGCTCGGGCTCGGCGCCTACCGGTTCTCGGTGTCCTGGCCGCGGGTCCTCGCCGGCGGGATCGGTTTCTACGACGCGTTGGTCGACGAGCTGCTCTCGTACGGGATCCGGCCCTGCGTGACCCTGTACCACTGGGACCTGCCGCAGGAGCTGGAGAGCGCGGGCGGCTGGCCCGAGCGGGAGACGGCCTATGCCTTCGCCCGGTACGCCGAGCAGGTCACGGCGGCGCTGGCCGACCGGGTGGAGCTCTGGACCACCCTCAACGAGCCCTGGTGCAGCGCCTTCCTCGGCTACGCCTCGGGGGTGCACGCCCCCGGCCGCACCTCCCCCGCCGACTCGCTGCGCGCCGCCCACCACCTCAACCTGGCCCACGGACTGGCCGCGGCGACCCTGCCGGCCGGAACCCGGGCCGGTATCGCGCTCAACCCCAGCGCGGTACGGCCGCTGACCGGCTCGGCGGCCGACGCGGACGCGGCCCGCCGGATCGACGCCCTGGCCAACCGGGTCTTCACCGGCCCGCTGCTGCACGGGGCCTACCCGCAGGACCTGCTCGCGGACACCGCCGCCGTGACGGACTGGTCCTTCGTCCGCCACGGCGACGAGGCGCTGATCCACCAGCCGTTGGACTTCCTGGGGGTGAACTACTACACGCCGGCGGTGGTCTCGGCCGCCCCCGACGGGACCGGCCCGCGCGCCGACGGCCATGGGGCGACGGCGCACTCCCCCTGGCCCGCGGCGGATTCGGTCGCCTTCCACCAACCCCCGGGCGAGCGGACCGACATGGGCTGGTCGATCGACCCCACCGGCCTGTACGACCTGCTGATGCGCTTCACCCGGGAGGCGCCCGGGCTGCCGCTGCTGGTCACCGAGAACGGCGCCGCGTACGCCCCGGACCTGCACGACCCGCAACGCATCGGCTACCTGGAGGCCCATCTCGCGTCCGTCCACCGCGCCTTGGCGGACGGCGCCCCGGTGGAGGGCTACTTCCTCTGGTCGCTGATGGACAACTTCGAGTGGTCCTACGGGTACAGCAAGCGCTTCGGCATCGTGCGGGTCGACTACGAGACCCAGGCCCGCACCCCCCGCTCCAGCGCCCACTGGTACGCCCGCCTGGCTCGGAAGGGGAGCTTCCTCACCTACGGGGACGAGACCGGCCTGGACGGGATGGCCTAAGGACTGTCCTAGCGGAAGGCCGGGGCCGAGCGGGCCGCCCAGTCCGCGAAGGGGCGCGGCGCCCGGCCGAGGATCTCGCGCACGGCGGAGCTCGGCTCCAGTTCGGCGGGCAGGGGTTCGCCGAGGATCGCGAGGGTGCCCTCCACGACCGGCTCGGGCATGAAGGTCAGCATCTGGGCGCGGGCCTCCTCCCGGGTCTGCTCGACGAAGCGGACGGGCTCGCCCAGGGCCGCACCGATCGCCTCGGCCCGCTCCCTCGGGGTGACCGGGGCGGGCCCGTTGAGCTCATAGGTCCGGCCCGCGTGGCCCGGTTCGCGCAGGACCGCGGCCGCGACCTCGGCGATGTCCGCCGGGTCGATGGTCGGGAGCCCGACGTCGCCGAACGGCGCGGCGGCCGTGCGGTGCGTACGGATGCTCTCGGCCCAGGCGTAGGCGTTGGAGTCGAGGCCGCCGGAGCGCAGGATCGTCCACTCCAGGCCGCTGCGGCGGACGGCGTCCTCGAACCGCGCGGGGTGGGCGTACACCTCCGGGCGGGTCCCGACTCCCTGGGACGAGAGCAGGACGACCCGGCGGATCCCGGCGGCCGCCGCCCGCTCCAGGATGCCCTGCGGGTCCTCGCCGGCGACGAGCAGGAACAGCGCGTCGGCCCCTTCGAGCGCGGGGCCGAGGCCTTGCGGCTCGGCGAGGTCGCCCTGGTGGTGGCGGACCCCTTCGGGCATGTGCGCCGGCCGCCGGGAGACGGCGGTGACGCGCTCGTCGCGGTCGACGAGGATCCGTACGAGTTCCTGTCCCACGTTCCCGGTCGCGCCCGTCACTACGATCATGATGTTCCCCCTGATAAGTTAGTCGGCTGACTTAGTTACGACCATAGCCCCTTCCCGATCACTCGTCTAGAGTCAGTCAGGTGACTGACTCAAAGAAGGTCCGGCGGACGTCCGGCAAGCGGGAACGGCTGGCGACCGCCGCGGCGCAGGTCCTCCACGCCCAGGGCGTCGCCCAGACCACGCTCGCGGACATCGCCCAGGCGGCCGAGGTCCCGGTGGGCAACGTCTACTACTACTTCAAGACCAAGGACGATCTCGTCGAGGCCGCGATCGGCGCGCAGGCCGAGAACCTCCGGGGAATGATCGCCGCGCTCGACGAACTCCCCGCCCCCGCAGAGCGGTTGAAGGCCCTGCTGGCCGGCTGGGTCGAACAGCGCGAGCTCACCGCCAGATACGGCTGCCCCACCGGCACCCTCGCCTCCGAACTCGACAAGCGCGCCGACGGCCTCGACCGGTCGATCGCCACCGTCATGCGGGCCCTCCTCGACTGGGCCGAGCAGCAGTTCCGCGCGATGGGCCGCGCCGACGCCCGCGAGCTGGCCGTCGCCCTGATCGCCTCCTACCAGGGCATCTCGCTGCTCACCAACACCTTCCGCGACCCGGACCTGATGACCGCCGAGGCCCACCGCCTGGAACGCTGGATCGACTCCCTCACCGAGGGCCCCACCACCGGGGACGACGATGCGCGCGAGTGACCGGCCCGGCCGCACCACGCCCCCGCGCCCCCTGGACGTGGAGTCCCTCTTCCCGACCCTGGCCGCCCACCGCCGCACCGCGACCCGGCTGCACCCGCGCCCCGGCACGCCCGGCCCGCACGACAGCCACGTAGGAGGGCCGCTGCTGTGGCCCGCCGACGAACCCTGGCCGGTGTGCACGACCCCGCACCGGCGCGCCCCCGGACCGGGACCGCTGCCGCTGGTCGCCCTGGCCCAGCTCCACGCCCGGGACGTGCCGGACCTGCCGGCCGGCCCGGACGGCTGCGATCTGCTGCAGGTGTTGTGGTGCCCCTTCGACGCCCACGGGCCCACCGGATACGGGATGTACACGCACCTGCGGTGGCGCCGGGCGGCGGAGGTCCGCGAGCCGGCGGCCGAGCGGCCGGCGCCCGGAGCCGTCGGATTCGACGGGTACCTGCCCGAGCCCTGCGTGCTGCACCCGGAGCAGATCACCGAGTACCCGTACATCGAGCTGCTCACCGGGGAACTGGGAGCGGCGGTCGAGGAGTGGGAGGACGCCCAGGAGGAGGCCGCCTACGAGGCCGGGGAGGAAGCGGAGGAGGACGGCGACGGGCCCTGGCTGCCGACCTACCAGTGCGACCTGTCCGTCGCCCCGGGCTGGAAGGTCGGCGGGCACGCGGCCTGGAACCTCACCGGGCCCGGAACCATGGACTGCGAAGCCTGCGGGTGCCCGATGGAGCTGCTGCTGACCGTCGCGACGACCGAGTGGCAGGCGGACCGGACGAGCTGGATCCCGCTGGAGGACGGACCGATGAGCCCGACGGGGGTCGTCGTCGGCAACCACGGCAAGCTCAACGTCTTCGCCTGCCCCCGGGACCCGTCCCACCCGCACGGCTTCAGCGTCCAGTAGGAGGGCCGCTCAGGAGTCGCCCATGAGTCACGCAGGAGTCGCTCGTGGGTCGCTCAGGACCGGTTCCCCATCGCCGCCAGGCCCCTCGCCAGCTCCTCGGCGTTCATCACCGGAGCGACCTCGACCTCGGCGTTGAACTGCAGGAACAGGTCCTCCATCAGCGGCGGCATCTGCGCGCTGTCCTGCAGGTCGAAGACCATCCAGCAGGAGCGCACGCCCTCGTGCAGGCCGAAGTAGGCGGCCTCCGGCTTCACCCGTTCCATCAAGGTCTTGATCGCCTGGGGCAGGGCGCCGGTCGTGATGCCCTCGTTGGTGGCGGCCGTGTCCATGTGCGCCCTGAGCATGACTCTCATGCGTGGCTCCTTCCGTCACGCCCACCCTCCGCGCGGACCGGGGGCGCGGCAACATATGCGCCCCCGTCCGGGCCGGGGCCCGGGGCGCCGTCAGGCGCCCTGGACGTGGAAGTTGAAGTCGGCGTGCCCCAGCCGTCCCGTCAGCGACAACCAGATCGGCAGCAGCATCTCCACGCCCCGCGCGGTCCGGATCCCGCCGAGGTCGAGGATGTTCGCCTGCGGCCACCCGAAGGAGTGCAGCAGCTCGCGCACGCTCGCCTTGGCCTCCTCGTCGTCCCCGGACAGGAAGACGTCGTGGTCGCCGGCCACCCGGGCCGGGTCGACCATCACCGCGCAGTTCATGGTGTTCAGGGTCTTGACCACCCGCACGCCCGGGAAGGTCCGCTGGAGCAGCTCGCCCAGGCTGTCGCTGTTGCCCGGGTCGAGCACGGGCGGCCACCCGCCCGAGAAGTCCAGCGGGTTGGCGAGGTCGATGAGCACCTTGCCGTCCAGGTGCTCGGTGCCCACCGAGGTCAGCACGTCGACACTGACCCGGCCGCCGGTGGCGTTGACGAGGACCTCGGCCGAGCGGGCGGCTTCCGCGAAGGTCGCGAGCCCCACCCGGGGATGCTCGGCCTGCCAGGCGGCGTACGGAGCGACCGGGGCTCCGGTACCGGCCGGTTCGGTCCGGGCCAGCGTGGCGGCGGGGTCCCGGGTGCCGAGGAGTACGTCGTGCCCCAGGGAGACGAGCTTTGCGGCCACCGTACGACCCACCACGCCGGTGCCGAAGACTGCGAAGCGCACTGCGGAAGTCCCTTCACGCGAAGCCCGGTCAGCCCAGGATCCCGAGATCGTAGAAGAATCGGTACCTCTTCGGGTCGTCCGGGAGGAACCAGTGGAGGCCCTCCTCCAGGAAGACCGCCAGCAGGTTCACCGCGATCACCATGCCCAGGAACCACAGCGCGCACATGCCCGCCGTACGCAGTGCCCCCGGGCGGACCGCCGGGACCGCACGGTCGGCCGTCACATGGGCGAAGGCCAGGGCGACGCCGACGCCGACCACCGAGAGCTGGAAGAGGATCCACGCCCACACGTACAGGTGCAGGCCGAACACCTCGCTCCCGTACCCCTTGGCCCCCGGCAGGATGTGCAGCGTGGTCTGCCGCCAGGACGCGAAGGAGCCCCCGATCGCCGCGACCAGGGACATCCCCCAGCCGGTCATGTAGACGCGGGCCGTCACCGTGCCGCTGATCAGCGCCGCGCGGATGATGTACGCCGCGCCCAGGGCCACCAGCAGCATGAACATCCGCTGCGCGACGCACAGCGGGCACGGGATCTGCCCCAGCCCGAACTGGTGGTAGAGGCCGCCCAGGACGACACACGTCCAGCCGAAGGCGAAGAAGCAGGCGAACCAGTACTGGGCCCGGCCCAGCAGACCGCTCTCCGGCGGGGCGTCCGGCACGAGGCTGTGCATCGCCGCGGCCACGGTCAGTAGCTCAGCTTCAGCGCGAGACCGCTGGTGATGTGGTGGGCCGTCAGCAGGGTGACGGCGATCAGCACCGCCCACCACGCACCGAGCACGACCGTCCGGGACGCGCCCCGGTACAGGGCGACCAGCGTGGCGAGGAGCCCGCCGAAGATGAGGGTGTCCATGCCGCGGACCGTACCGAGACGGCGACATCGCGCCTGCTAGGCGCGCCCCCGGTTACGTCGGTTGCCGCGTCGGCCGCGCCCGGCGCGCCCCGCGCCGGGGCCGCCGAGGCTCCGGCCGTCCAGGCCGATCCAGACCCGGACCTCGGTCCCGCCGAGCACCGAGCGGCCCAGCCGTACGTCGCCGCCGGTCGACTCCGCGACCCGCCGCACGATGTCCAGGCCGAGTCCCGTCGACCCGTCGCGGCCGCCGTCGTTGCCGCGGCGCAGGGCCGCGTCCGGGTCGGCGATGCCGGGGCCGGCGTCCGAGACGAGCACGATGACCGCGTCGGAGGCGTCGTGCACGTCCACCGAGAAGGGGGTGCCCTCGGGGGTGTGCCGGAAGACGTTGCCGAGCATGGCGTCGAGGGCTGCGGCGAGTTCGGGCCGCGCCACGGGGATCCGTACCGTACGGTCCACGCCCGCGAGCCGCACCTCGCGGCCCTCGTCCTCCGCGAGCGCCGACCAGAAGGCCATCCGGTCGCGGATCACCTCGGAGGCGTCGCAGCCCGCGCCCGCCCCGGATCCCGGACCGGTGGCCGGGCGCTGCTCCCGGGCGGTACGGATGATCGTGTCGACCTCGCGCTCCAGCTGCTCCACGGCGGCCCGGGTCTGTTCGGCGGCCGGACCGTCGCCGAGCGAGGCCGTGTTGAGCCGCAGCACGGTCAGCGGGGTCCGCAGCCGGTGCGAGAGGTCGGCGGCCAGTTCCCGCTCGTTGGCGAGGAGCTCGACGACCTGGTCCGCCATCGCGTTGAACGCGGCGGCCGCCGACCGGAGTTCCTTCGGCCCGTCCTCGGGCACCCGCGCGCCGAGCCTGCCCTCACCGAGCTGGTGGGCCGCGTCCGCGAGCCGTTCGGCCGGCCGGACCAGCCGGGCGCCGAGCCGGTCGGCGACCCCGACCGAGCCGACGATCAGGGCCAGCCCGACGCCCGCGAGCACCAGCCAGGCCGTCGCGACGCCGTTGCTGACCTCGCTCTCCGGTACGAAGATCTCCACCACGGCGATGTCCCCGGACCCGAGCGCGGTCGGCTGGAGCAACGCCGAGCCGCCGCCCGAGACCTTGGCCGTCGTCCCCCGCCCCATCCGGCGGGTCTCCGCGACGGCGCGCTCGCCGGCCCGGCCCCGGCCGATGTCCACCGGCGGGCTGTCGCCGAGCGCGGGCACGTGGACGGCCATCCGCCGGGCGGCACCCATCTGGGTGGACTCCACGGCCTTCTGCAACTGCACGGGGTCGGTGGTGATGGACAGCGTCGGCCCGATGCTGGCGGCCTGCCGCTCGGCGTTGGAGAAGGCCCGGTCGCTGGCCATCTCCTGGACGACGAGGCCGAGGGGGACGGCGAAGGCCACGACCACCATGGCCGTGACCGCGAGGCACACCTTGACGAGCGCCCATCTCATCGCGCGCTCACCGGGGCGGCTCCAGCTTGACCCCGACCCCCCGCAGCGTGTGCAGGTAGCGCGGCCGGGCGGCGGTCTCGCCGAGTTTGCGGCGCAGCCAGGACAGGTGGACGTCGATGGTCTGGTCGTCGCCGTACGACTGCTGCCAGACCTCGGCGAGCAGTTCACGCCGGGCCACGACCACCCCGGGCCGCCCGGCGAGGAAGGCCAGCAGGTCGAACTCCCGGCGGGTGAGGTCCAGTACGGCCCCGTCCAGCTCGGCCTGGCGGCGCAGCGGGTCGATGGCGAGCCCGCCGACGCGCAGGACGCGCGAGGGCGGCTCGGCACCGGCGGCGGCCCGGGCCCGGCGCAGGACGGCGGACATCCGGGCCGAGAGGTGCTCCACGGAGAAGGGTTTGGTCAGGTAGTCGTCGGCGCCGTCGTTGAGCAGCCGGACGATCTCCGCCTCGTCGTCGCGCGCGGTGGCGATGATCACGGGTACGTCGGTGATGCCGCGCAGCATCTTGAGCGCCTCGGACCCGTCCAGGTCGGGCAGTCCGAGGTCGAGGATGACCACGTCGAAGCGGTGGTGCGCGACCTCGCGCAGGGCCTCCAGGGCCGTGCCGACGCTCCGCACGGTGTGCGAGGCCTCGGTCAGGTGCCGGATGAGGGCGGAACGTACGAACTGGTCGTCCTCGACCACGAGCACACTTGCCATGGCCCGCACGGTAGTCCATCCGGGCGACACAGCGGGGTGTCGGGCCACTCTTGTGGCGGGTGGTGCAGTATGTGCACTGATGCGACGAGGACTTCTCCATGCGATGGCCTGGATGCTGGCGACCGGCGCGGCGGTGACGCTGTCGTGGTGGGGCGTGCACACCGTCATGTCAGGAACGGCCTACGATCCACCGCTCGCGGTGCCCCTGACCACGCATCCCCTGTCCTCGTCCACGCACAGCGCGCAGGCGTCCCCGTCCCCCTCGCAGTCCGCGTCCCCGTCGCCCTCCGGGTCGCCCACGCCGGAGGCCTCACCGACCGCCGGGCCCTCTCCGGAGAAGTCCCCGAAGTCGTCGGCCGGCCCGGACCCGTACCGGCGGCCGGAAGGCCAGGGGACGGACACGGGCAAGGTGCAGGCCTATCCGGTGTCCGGCGGCCGGGTGGTCTTCTCCCTGGGCGCGTCCTCCGCCGAGCTGGTCTCGGCCACCCCCGCGGCCGGGTGGCGGATGCAGGTGTGGAAGCAGGACTTCTGGATCCGGGTCACCTTCACCCGGGACGGCCGCGAGGTGTCGGTCTTCTGCACCTGGCACGACCACCCGCCGATGGTGGAACTCGTCGACCCCTGACCGGCTCGTGGGGCCGGGACCCGTCGGGTCTTGAGCAGGGTGCCGCCGTCGTAGGCCGGGTCTCCCACGTAGCCGTGGCCCGGGTCAGAACTTCGGAGCGAGCTCCGACCCGAAGGTGTAGGTCCCCGAAAGGTGCAGCTGGTTGGTGTCGGCCAGGGCGGCGGTCGCCGAGCCCGGCTTGGACAGCCAGGAGTGCTGGTTGTAGTACCCGTTGTACGGGACGATGCAGTCGTTCCAGGTGTACCAGCCGGCCTCGACGTAGAGGTCACGGTTGGGGATGCGCGCACCACCGAGGATCTGCGACCACTTGTAGTCCCCCGTCGCCAGGTAGATGTCCCTGCTCACGCAGGCGTTCGCCATGCTCGAGGTCGGATTCGCGGTCAGGGTCACCGAGCGCGTGTTGTACGCCGTGGCCGCCGCCTCGGCGGGGGCTCCCGCGAGGGCGACAAGGGCGGTGGCGGAAGCGGCTGCCGCGGCGAACTTGCTGAGCTTGTTCATGATCTAACTGGCTCCTTCGTGGCAATTCGACTTGACCGAGCGACTTCAAACTAGCCAGTTGACGGGAGAGGGATCTACGTAAATTCTGAGTCCGGTTCGATAAGCGGGAGTTATCAAAAAACGGGGGCCCGGAGTTGGAACTACGAGATGTGGACGTCTTTTTGACACTGGCGGACGAGCTCCACTTCGGACGGACGGCCGAGCGGCTGCACATCTCCCAGGCCCGGGTCAGCCAGGTCGTCAAGCGGCAGGAACGGGCCATCGGAGCAGCCCTGTTCGAACGCACCACCCGGACGGTGCGCCTCACTCCGATCGGCCGCCGGCTGCGCGACGACCTTTCGCACGCGCGGGACATGTTCGAGGAGGCGATAACGAGGGCGAAAGGAGCGGCGCAGGGGCTGCGCGGATCATTACGGGTGGGCTTCCTCGGCGCCATGGGGCATGAAATTCGGCCATTGATCGAGGAATTCCGGTCACACCACCCGGACTGCGAAGTCGAATTGGTGGAATCCCGCCTTTGCGACCCGTTCGGCCTTCTTCGCGCCGAAGAGGTCGACGTACAGATCCTGTGGCTGCCGGTCCAGGAACCCGATCTGGCCGTCGGCCCGGTGGTACTGACCGAGGCGCGCGTGCTCGCCGTTCCCGCCGAGTCCGATCTGGCCTGTCTGGGCTCCGTGGCGTGGGAGGACCTCGACGACCACCCGGTCGCCGACCTCGGCTGCCTGGCGCCGACCTACTGGGTGGAGGCGTTGCTGCCGCGGCGGACACCGAACGGACGCCTCATCAGGCGGGGGCCGAGCGCGCGCACCGTCCAGGAGGTCCTCGCCCTCGTCGCCGACGGGCAGATCGTCAGCCCCCTGCACCAGCACTCCACCCGGTACTTCGCCTACCCCGGCATCACCTACCTGCCCCTGCCCGACGCCCCGAACATCCAGTGGGCACCCGTGTGGTCCGTCACGAACCGGAGCGGGCTCGTGCACGCCTTCGCCCAGGTGGCACGGAACTCCACCGCCCTGCGCGGCCGAGGGCGGGCGCAGCGCGGCCGGCGGGTGGCCGGTCCTTCCGCCGGCTGGGGCGGGTACACGACCGGCGGGCCCACCTGACCGGCGAAGCCGCTACCGGAAGACCGAGGGCGGCGGCTGCGGCGAGGCCACCGCGGAGGCGTCCGCGACCGGGGCCGCGCCACCCGCGAAGTCCGCGAGGGCCCGACCGTGCTCGACGCGGCCCGGGTGCGGGTCGCTCGCGACCCGGCGGGTGAACTCCGCGACGGGCAGTTCCCGGTCGGCCGCCACCAGGACGGCGTTGCCGAACCGTTTCCCCCGCCACACCACCGGATCGGCGGCCAGCGCCAGCTCCGCGAACCGGGACGCGGCCGTCGCGATCTGGCTCCGCAGATGCGTCAGCGGCGGACCGTCCGCCAGATTGGCCACGTACCACCCGGTGGGCGCGAGGGCGCGCCGTACGTCGTCCAGGAACTCGGTGCTCGTCAGGTGCGCCGGGGTACGCGCCCCGCTGAACACGTCCGCGATCACCAGGTCCGCCCAGCCGTCCGGAACCTTCGCCAGGCCCACCCGCGCGTCCACCGCCCGGACCCGGACCCGCGCCTGCGGATCCAGCGGCAGGTGTTCCCGTACGAAGGCCACCAGGGCGGCGTCGATCTCCACCACCTGCTGGGTGGAGCGGGGGCGGGAGGCGGCGGTGTAACGGGCGAGGGTGAAGGCCCCGCCACCCAGGTGCACCACGTTCAAGGGCTGCCGGGCGGGCGCGACGAGATCGATCAGATGGCCGATCCGCCGCTGGTACGCGAAGTCCAGGTGGGCGGGATCGGCCAGGTCCACATGCGACTGCGGGGCCCCGTCGATCAGCAGGGTCCAGGCGCCGGCCCGCTCCCGGTCCGGCTCCAGCTCCGCCCGGCCGCCGTCCACCTGCCCGACGACCGCCTCGGCGCCGCCCCGGCCGCGCTGCTTGCCCTTGTTCCTGTCCTTGCCTGCCACCACCCCATTGTGACGGGAGTCAGCGACAGTTGTCCGCGGCCTCGATCAGCCGCGCCGCCTCACCCAGCGCCGCACGCAGCACGTCCGGATCCGTGACCGGCCCGACGGCCTCCGGCGGCAGCAGCCAGCCGGTGGCGCCCGCGGTCGGCGAGGCGGCGTCTCCGAAGCGCACACCGCGCCCGTTGGTCTGCGTACACGCACTGCCCGGCAGGTCCCACGCGTCGGCCGTACCGGACGGGACGAGGAAGCCGAGGGTGTCGCCGGACCCGTCGTGCAGCACCGGCCCGACCCCGCCGGCCTGGCTGGCCGCCCGGCGGATGATGTCCACCGCCTCCAGCCCCTGCCGCGTGGGAACGGTCACCAGGTCCAGGTCCGGGGCCGCGCCGGGCTCGGACGCGGTATTCGTTCCAGTGCTCTCCATGCCGCCCTCCACCAAGGGAACCCCTCCTCGATCCGTATCCGCATGGGTTCAACGCACGGGAACGTCAACAGGTGCGGTGGCAAGACGCCGCAAAGGATGGCAGTTCATGGCGGATCGCGGGTGAGATATCCGTTTTGTAGCCAAACATCGCATGAACACCCCCTCGCTGGCGGTACGTTCATGCGCGCCGGACCCCCCGTCACAGCACCGGCGCTGCGTTCCTTGCCAGAGAGGTCACGTCCATGGCGGCGTCCCCCCACTCACCCAACTCCACGTTCCGGCGACTGCGCGGGCAGCACTCCCCCGCCGAGTTCGCGGCCCTGGTACGCCGGGCCGCGAAGGAAATCGGAGAAACGGTTTCCTGCGACGCGCGCTACATCGGCCGGGTCGAGTCCGGCGAGATCCGCTGCCCCAACTACGCCTACGAGCGGGTCTTCCTCCACATGTTCCCCGGCCGCGCCCTGGCCGACCTGGGCTTCTCCCCCCGCGAGAGCGTCCGCGGCCGCTCGGGCCGACGCGCTCCCCTCTCCCTCCCCCTCCACCGATCCCCTTCCAGTGCCAAGGAGAGCGACGTGCTGCGTCGCGCGTTCATGGCGGGCGGCTCCGCGACCGTGGCGGCCGCGACGCTCAGCCTCACCCTGCTCGGCGACACCCGCCGGCTCCCCTCCCGCGCCGGCGAGTCCGAGGCCGCCGCCGTCGAGGACGCGGTACGCCAGATCCGCCTGCTGGACGACCGGCACGGCGCCGACGCCCTGTACCGGCGGGCCGCCGAACCCCTGCGCACCGCCTACGCACTGCTCGACGCGGGAGCCACCCGGCAGTCCACCGAGGACCGGCTGCACTCGGGCGCCGGTGAGCTGGCCGTCTCGGTCGGCTGGCTCGCCCACGACTCGGGCCGCTTCGACGACGCCCGCTCGCACTACGCCGAGGCCCTGGCGACGGCCCGGGTCGCGCGGGACGCGGGCCTGGAGGCGCACGCCTTCAGCAACATGGCCTTCCTGGCCCGGGACTGCGGCCGCTCCCGCGAGGCGGTACGCGCCGCCCAGGCGGGCCGCCGCGCCGCCCGCTCCCTCGGCTCCCCACGGCTGCTGTCCCTGCTCGCGCTGCGGGAGGCGGGCGGCTGGGCGGGGCTGGCCGACCGCAAGGCCTGCGAGGAGGCACTGACCCGGGCGCACACGGAGTTCTCCCGCGGCGAGTCGGACGCCGACCCCGAGTGGATGTCCTTCTTCGGCCAGGCGGAACTGGAATTCCTGGAGGCACGCTGCTGGTCGGCCCTGGGCGAGCACGCCCGCGCGGCCCGGCACGCCCGCCGCGCCGCCGACCTCCAGGACCCGCACTTCGCCCGCAACGTGGCCCTCTACACCGCCGAACTGGCCGGCGACCTGGCCCGCGCGGGTGCCCCTGACGAGGCCGCGTGGGCGGGGGGCCGCGTACTGGACCTCCTGGCCGAGGTCCAGTCCACCCGCATCCGCTCGATGCTGGCGGAAACGGCCGGAACCCTCATCCCCCACCAACGCTCCCCCCGCGTCTCCACGTTCCTGACCCGCCACGCCACCGCCTGAAGCCCTGCGGGCGGCTCGGTGGTGTTCAGCTGGACCTTGCCCTTGCCGGGCGGGGCGCCTCAATCGCCGGCGGGGCTGGGTGGTGTGGGGCGGTGCCCCGCACGAGGGTCTCCTCGGCTCGGCGCGTGCGGGTACGTCCCGGCAAGACGGCCCAGGTCGCGCCTCGTCCTGCGGGGACCCTCCTGCGTGTCCCCGCCCCACGGCAGGGCTACGACAGCGACGGCCCGAGGGGTGGGGG
>NZ_JBGBPT010000132.1:0-16962 GCF_041106355.1 Streptomyces sp. BF23-19
TATCAACTTCTGGCGTTGATTTTTGGCACGCTGTTGAGTTCTCAAGGAACGGACGCTTCCTTTGTACTCACCCCCGCAACATCCGCTGGGGCTTTCCTCCGGGCTTTCGTTCTGTTCTTGCGTTTCCAACTCTACCAGATCATTTCCGCGCCGTTTCCGGCGGTGGATTTGAATTCGGTGACCGTTGGGGGTCTTTGCCTTTCGGCGTTCCACCACTTTAGCGCTTATCCCTTGTGGCTCATAATCGAGCCACTGGCCAGGAATTCGGGCATGCCGAATAGGACCCCGCCAGGGGTAAGTCGTAGGTAGTGGGTTGGCCGCTCCGGAGGGCTGCTGATAGCAGTGCCCCGTTCAAGCGGCTCGGGCTACGTTAGGCGTCCGGAAGGGCCGAGTCAAGTTGAGCGGCGGCGTGGTGCGTGGGCGCGGTACGGGCTCACCGTCGGGTCGTGGGTGATCCAGAAGCGGTACGGGTGGGTCGCGCCGGCTCCGCCCACTCCCGTGCGCGGGCCGCTGCTCACCCGGTCCGCCGAGGTGGGGGTGCCCGTAAGGAGGGACAAGGGGGAATCGGGGCCCGCGCAGAGGTCGGCGCCGTCGAGGGCGCGGTCCACGTCCAGGGCCGTGGCCAGGCGGGCCGGGCCTTTGGCCAGCTCTCTCGGACTTCTGGCCGAAACTCGACGTTTGGCGGCCAGGTCGGCACCCACCGTGACCTCGCCCCCGCGCAGCAGCACCCCGCTCGCGTGGCCCGGGGGGCCGCACACCAGGTTGAGGCTGAACCACATGCCGTAGATGAAGTAGACGTACGCGTGTCCGGGTGGACCGAACATGGAGGCGTTGCGTGCGGTGCGGCCGCGGTAGGCGTGGGAGCCGGGATCGCTCTCCCCCTCGTAGGCCTCCACCTCCGTGATGCGCAGTTCGAGGGGGCCGTCCGTGGTGCGGCGGACGAGGGTGCGGCCGAGGAGGTCCGGGGCCACGGTGAGGACCGGGCGGTCGAAGAAGGACCTGGGCAGGGGCGTACGGTCAGGGCGCGCGCTCATCCGGTCGAGCGTAGTGGAACGCGTCCTCCTGGAACCGGGGCCTAAGGTTCCGCGTTGATACGGGGTAGTCGCGGCGTAGTCGCCAGATCCTTCAAGGGGAGTTAGAGCATGGGCTTCAAGAAGCTGTTCGCGAGCCTGGGCGCCGGTGGTGCTTCGGTCGACACGATCATCACCGAGCCGAACGTCGTGCCGGGCGGAATCGTCCAGGGCGAGGTCCGGATCCAGGGTGGATCCGTGGAGCAGCAGATCGAGGGGCTGTCCGTCGGACTGCAGGCGCGGGTCGAGGTCGAGGGCGGGGACCAGGAGTACAAGCAGGACATCGTCTTCACCAAGCAGCGTCTGGGTGGTGCCTTCAAGGTGCAGCCCGGCGCGCTGCACGTGGTGCCGTTCGGGCTGGAGATCCCCTGGGAGACGCCGATCACCCACTTCGGGGGTCAGCACCTGCACGGGATGAACATCGGGGTCAGCACCGAGCTGGAGATCGCTCGCGCGGTGGACGCGGGTGACCTCGACGCGATCAACGTGCACCCGGTGCCGGCGCAGCAGGCGATCCTCGATGCCTTCCGGCAGCTCGGCTTCACCTTCCGCAGCGCGGACATGGAGCGCGGTCACATCCGTGGGACGCGCCAGTCGCTGCCCTTCTACCAGGAGATCGAGTTCCTGCCGCCGTCGCAGTACCGCGGGCTGCACCAGGTCGAGCTCACCTTCATCTCCGACGGTCGCGAGATGGACGTCGTGCTGGAGATGGACAAGAAGCCCGGTCTGTTCACCGAGGGCAGCGACACCTACCGCTGCTTCCAGGTGGGGCTGCACTCGTACCAGGACACGGACTGGGCGGCGTACCTGAACCAGTGGATCGCCGGCGTCGGTTCGAAGCGCAACTGGTTCTAGGCTCGCAACCGCGTCCGACCGCGGGCGCGGTCCGACATCCCGCTTTTTCGGAGGTTCAGCAGTGTCAGAGCAGAGCAGGGCGCCTCTTCCCCACGACTTCCACCCGGAGGTCGCGTCCTTCACGGTGACGAGCGAGGACGTCGCCCACGGAGCCGATCTGCACGCGGCTCAGATCCTGACGGGGAAGAACGTCTCGCCGCACCTGCGGTGGGAGGGGTTCCCCGAGGGCACGAAGAGCTTCGCCGTGACCTGCTTCGACCCGGACGCCCCCACGGGAAGCGGGTTCTGGCACTGGGTCCTCTTCGACCTGCCCGTCTCGGTGACGGAGCTGCCGACGGGGGCGGGCACCGGGGACTTCGCGGGGCTGCCGGAGGGTGCCGTGCACGCGCGGAACGACTACGGCACGAGGGACTTCGGTGGTGCGGCCCCGCCGCGCGGGGAGCGGCACCGCTACGTGTTCACCGTGTACGCGGTGGACCAGGAGCACCTCGGCCCCGACGCGGACTCCTCGCCGGCCGTCGTCGGCTTCCATCTGCGGTTCCACGCCCTCGGGCGGGCGCAGCTCGTCGCCGAGTACGAAGCGCCTCCCGCGCGCTGATCGTTCCCCGAGCGTTTGCCCGGTCCTGGTCTAAAGAAGGCCAGGACCGGGCATTTTTATTGCGTTGTCCCGCGTGGCGCGCGCGGCCAGAGTGGTTCCGGGCCCTGCCGCCAGGGTGGTCGCGGGCCTGCACACGGGAGGTGGGCGAGATGCGGGACACGCTGGTGCTGAATGCGAGCTTCGAGCCGCTGTCGACAGTGACTCTGAACCGGGCCGTGGTTCTGGTGCTCCAGGACAAGGCCGTCGTCGAACAGTCGCACCCCGAGCTGCGTGTGCGCGCGGCCACCATGGATCTTCCGATGCCCCGGGTGATCAGGCTCTGCCGGTACGTCCGGGTGCCCTTCCGAAGACATGCTCCCTGGTCGCGGAGGGGGGTGCTGGTCCGGGACCAGCACCGTTGCGCGTACTGCGGGAAGCGCGCGACGACCGTGGACCACGTACTGCCGCGGGCCCAGGGGGGTGGGGACACCTGGCTGAACACGGTGGCTTCCTGCGCCGAGGACAACCACCGCAAGGCGGCTCGGACTCCGGAGGAGGCGGGGATGCCGCTCCTCCGGAGGCCGTTCGTGCCGTCGCCGGCGGAAGCGATGCTGCTGGCCCTGGGGGTGGCCGGCCAGGAGGCGCTCCCGGAGTGGCTGGAGCGTTCCGCCTAGGCGGATCCCCCGTGTTGATGTAGCTGGACGCGCTGGGCGACGTAGTTCTTCTACGTCGCTCAGCTGGCGAGCAGTTGGACGACGGCGAGGATGCCGACCGTCACGATGACCGCGCGCAGGACGGTCGGCGAGAGCCGGCGGCCGACCTTGGCGCCGATCTGGCCGCCGATCGTGGAGCCGACGGCGATGAGGACGACGGCCGTCCAGTCGAACTCGGCGACGAAGAGGAAGACGACGGCCGCGATGCCGTTCACCAGAGCGGCGATGACGTTCTTGACGGCGTTGATGCGTTGCAGGTCCTCGCGGAGCAGCAGGCCCATCAGGCCGAGGTAGAGCACGCCCTGGGCGGCACCGAAGTAGCCGCCGTAGGCGCTGGAGAGCAGCATGCCGCCGAGCAGGGCCGGCCCGCCGTCGGGGTGGCCGGTGTCGCCTCCGGCGGCTTCCTGGCGTCGGCGCAGCGCGGCGGCGAGCCGGGGCTGCAGGACGACGAGGACCAGGGCCAGTGCGATCAGGACGGGCACGATCGTGTCGAAGGACTCGGACGGCAGGGTGAGGAGCAGGATCGCGCCCGCGAGTCCGCCGACGAGGGACACGGAACCGAGCCGCAGGATGCGGGCGCGCTGGCCCTGGAGCTCCTTGCGGTAGCCGATGGCTCCGCTGATCGACCCGGGCACCAGGCCGAGGGTGTTGGACACGTTGGCGGTGACCGGCGGGAGGCCGGTGGCGAGCAGCACCGGGAAGGTGATCAGGGTGCCGGAGCCGACGATGGTGTTGATCGTGCCCGCGCCGATGCCGGCGGCGAAGACAGCGAGTGATTCCCAGATGGACATGGACGGTGCCATCCCCTTTGCATGAGTGAGTCGCCTCCCCGCCATGAAGGTCGAGGGGCCTCACCGATCATGCAGGAAGGGGGTGGCCGGTCAGTCGATGGGGGGCTGTTCGCGGCGTTCCGCGCCGTCCTTGTCCCGTGCGGCCGGGATGCCGCCGCCGTCCTTGCCGGCGTTCTGCGGGTTGAAGCCCGAACCGCCGCCCATGGGGCCGAAGTTGCCCATGGCGCCGGAGAGGCCCTTGAGGGCGTCGCCGATCTCGCTCGGCACGATCCAGAGCTTGTTGGCGTCGCCTTCGGCGATCTTCGGGAGCATCTGGAGGTACTGGTAGGCGAGGAGCTTCTGGTCGGCGTCGCCGGCGTGGATGGACTCGAAGACCGTGCGGATGGCCTGGGCCTCGCCCTCGGCGCGCAGTGCGGCGGCCTTGGCGTCACCTTCGGCGCGCAGGATGGAGGACTGCTTCTCACCCTCGGCGCGCAGGATCTCGGACTGGCGGACACCTTCGGCCTGGAGGATCGCTGCGCGCTTGTCGCGGTCGGCGCGCATCTGCTTCTCCATCGAGTCCTGGATGGAGGTCGGCGGCTCGATGGCCTTGAGCTCGACGCGGTTGACGCGGATGCCCCACTTGCCGGTGGCCTCGTCGAGGACGCCGCGCAGGGCCGCGTTGATCTCCTCGCGGGAGGTGAGGGTCCGCTCCAGGTCCATGCCACCGATGATGTTGCGGAGCGTGGTGACGGTGAGCTGCTCGATGGCCTGGATGTAGCTGGCCACTTCGTAGGTCGCGGCCCGCGCGTCGGTCACCTGGTAGTAGATGACGGTGTCGATGTTGACGACCAGGTTGTCCTGGGTGATGACGGGCTGCGGCGGGAAGGGGACGACCTGTTCACGGAGGTCGATCCGGTTGCGGATGGAGTCGATGAACGGGACGACGATGTTGAGGCCCGCGTTGAGGGTGCGGGTGTAGCGGCCGAACCGCTCGACGATGGCGGCGCTGGCCTGCGGGATCACCTGGATCGTCTTGACCAGTGCGATGAAGACCAGAACCACCAGAATGATCAGGACGATGATGATCGGTTGCATGCGGTTCCCCGTGCCCTTCCGGCTGTCTGTGCTGCCCCGTTGATCGGAGTCTCGCAGACCTTGGGGCCGCGAGCAGGCTGGTTGTCACATGACGACGGCGGTCGCCCCGTCGATCTCCACCACATCGACGGACTGGCCGGGTTCGAAGCTGGTGTCCGCGTCGAGGGTGCGCGCGGACCAGACCTCGCCGGCGAGCTTGATGCGGCCGCCGCTGCCGTCGACCCGTTCCAGGACGACCGCGGATCTGCCCCTCAACGCGTCGATGCCGCTGCGGTGTTGGGGGCGCTGGTCGCGGTGGCGGTTGGCGATGGGCCGTACGACGGCGATGAGCGCGACCGACACGATGACGAAGACCAGGACCTGGGCGACCACTTCCCCGCCGAGGGCAGCCGTGACGGCGGCCGCGACCGCGCCGACTGCGAACATGCCGAACTCCGGCATGGCGGTCAGGACGAGGGGGATGCCCAGTCCGACCGCGCCGATGAGCCACCACACCCACGCGTCGATGTCCACATGGTCATGGTAGGTCGGGTGGGCGCGGTCGGGACAGGGTGCGGGAACCCGTAAGGGGGTTCAGCCGAGGGGAAGGCCCTGGGCGGTCCAGCGGTCGGTCCCGTTGCGCTCGACGACCAGCGGGAGGCCGAAGCAGCGGGAGAGGTTGCGGGAGGTCAGTTCGAGGTCGATCGGGCCCGCGGTGACGACCTTGCCCTGACGGATCATCAGGACGTGGGTGAAGCCGGGGGCGATCTCCTCGACGTGGTGCGTGACCATGACCATCGACGGGGCGAGCGGGTCGCGGGCCAGTCGGCCGAGGCGGCGTACGAGGTCCTCGCGGCCGCCGAGGTCCAGACCGGCGGCGGGCTCGTCGAGGAGCAGCAGCTCGGGGTCGGTCATCAGGGCGCGGGCGATCAGCGTGCGCTTGCGCTCGCCCTCGGAGAGGGTGCCGAACTTGCGGTCGAGGTACTCGGTCATGCCGAGGCGGTCGAGGAAGGCGCGGGCACGCTGCTCGTCGACGTCCTCGTACTCCTCCTGCCAGGTCGCCGTCATGCCGTACGCGGCGGTGAGGACGGTCTGCAGGACGGTCTGCCGCTTGGGCAGCTTGTCGGCCATCGCGATGCCGGCGACACCGATGCGGGGGCGCAGCTCGAAGACGTCCACCTTGCCGAGGGTGCTGCCGAGGATGGTGGCGCTGCCCTTGGTGGGGAAGAGGTAGCTGGAGGCGAGGTTCAGCAGAGTGGTCTTGCCGGCGCCGTTGGGGCCGAGGATCACCCAGCGCTCACCCTCCTTCACCGACCAGGAGACCTGGTCCACCAGAGCCCGGCCCTCGCGGACCACGGATACGTCCACCAGCTCCAGAACATCGCTCATGAGCGTGTTGTCACCCCTTGCAGTCACGGTTCTCTGTGCGCCGGTAGACGCAGCCCCAGGGGAAAACCTACGCCACTCGGAGAGGGCTCCGGGGCCGGGGCCCGGTGCCGGGGCCGATCCGTAAAGTAGGGGGATGCTTTTCGAACCACGTTCAGGGCGCTTGGCCGCCTGGGGGAACGCACTGCTGGCCGGTCTGGTCTCGCCCGACGAGGCCGTGTTGTCGATCGTGGGCGAGGACGCCGTGCACCGGGTGGAGGGGCTGCCGGGCGAGACGGGCCCGGTCGGGCTCACCCTGGCGCTCGGCCGGCTGCGCGCGCTGGGGGTGACGGGGCTGCGGGTGGCGCTGCCGGCGCCGGGACATCCGTTGGGGCTGAGCGGGCCGCCGGAGTTCAATGCGCGCGCCCTGGAGGCGGAGGAGGCGGTCGTCGCGGTGGGGGCGGCGCTGGGTCTGGTGCCGGAGGTGTCGGAGGCCGGGCCGGCCGGGGACGTGCACGTGTCGGTGACCTGGCACGTACTGCCGGTACGGGAGGCCCCGCCGGCGGACGTGCCCTCGCTGAGCGAGGCGGAGCGGGAGCTGGCGGAGGCGCTGCGCGAGGCGACCGTGGCGCTGACCCGGCTGGACGTGGCGGGGTCGGGGCCGGTCGCGGAGGCCGCGCTGTCGGCGTACCGGGCGCGGGCGGAGGCCGGGCGGGAGGCGCTGGCGCCGGGATATCCGGCGCGGGCCGTGCGGGTGCTGGCGCTGGCGCAGCGGGTGGACCTGATGGTGTCGCTGGCTTATGAGAACGGGCACGGGGGTGCGGTGGCCGCCTCCGAGATGGCGGCGCGGGCGGAGGCGCTGCGGCCGGTCGAGCGGGTCGCTCGGCGGGCGCTGGTGGCGGCGTACAACTCGGCCGTCGAGGCGCGCGAGCGGGGCTGACCCCCGGGGCGGAGCCGGGCCGGGGTTGCGGGTGCGGCGCCGCTGCGCGGGCTGCGCCGGGCTCCGTGGGGCTCCGCCCCACGCCCCGCGCCTCGAACGCCGGCGGGGCTGGGAGGGGCAGGGCTGGGCCGAGAGGGCAAAAGGGAACCCCGCTTCCCAGGGAGAGGTGGGGAAGCGGGGTCGGGGTGGGGCGGGTCAGGCGTTGACGCCGGTGTTGCCGAAGGCGCCGTTGAGCAGGCCGATCACGTTGACCGTGTTGCCGACCACGTTCACGGGGATGTGCACGGGAACCTGGACCTGGTTCCCGGAGGCCACGCCGGGCGAGTTCAGGGCCTCGCCCTCCGCCGACGCACCGCCGTGCGCCGAGGAGACACCGGCGCCGGCGGCGAGGAGGCCGCCCGCGATCATGGTGACGGCTGCGGCCTTCTTGAAGTTCTTCACGTTCTCGTCCTCCAGTACGTCTGCCGCGACCAGCCGTCGCGGCACGCCATGGAGAACGGCCGACCCACGCTCGGGATACGCCATGTGGGCTACATACACCCGACCGTATGAATCTCAGTCCGGAACGAGACGGTCCGATTTATCTCCGATCACTCCGCGATTCCGTGCCTGACCGCCCACAATGCGGCCTGGGTCCGATCGGAAAGGTCCAACTTCATCAGGATGTTCGAGACGTGGGTCTTGACCGTCTTCTCGGACAGGACCAGGGCGCGGGCGATCTCGCGGTTGGAGCGCCCGTCGGCGATCAGGCCCAGGACCTCGCGTTCGCGGTCGGTCAGCGAGCCGGGCCGGCCCGCCGGGGCGCCTTGGGCCTCCTGGGAGAGGAGCGCCAGGGCCACCTCCGGCTGGAGGAGTACGTGGCCCGCGTGGACCGAGCGGATGGCTCCGGCCAGCGCGTCGGGATCGATGTCCTTGTAGACGTAGCCGGCCGCGCCGGCCCGCAGGGCGGGGACCACGGTGCGCTGCTCCGTGAAGCTGGTGACGATCAGCACCCGGGCCGGGTTCGCCAGCTCGCGCAGCCTGCGCAGCGCCTCGATGCCGTCGGTGCCCGGCATCTTGATGTCCATCAGGATCACGTCGGGCCCCAGCTCCTCGGCGCGGGCGATGCCCTCCTCGCCGTCGGAGGCCTCGCCGACCACCTCGATGTCCTCCTGGACCTCCAGGAAGGTGCGCAGGCCCCGCCGGACCACCTGGTGGTCGTCGACCAGCAGTACCCGAATGCCGCCGCTGCGGCCGGTGCTGTCAGCCACCGGGGACCTCCATCTCGATCGTGGTGCCCCGACCGGGCTCCGAGTGCACGGTGAGCCGGCCGCCGACGCCGCTCGCGCGGTCGCGCATGGAGACCAGGCCCAGATGACGGCCCGCCCGGCGGACCGCCTGGGGGTCGAAGCCCTTGCCGGTGTCGAGGACCTTGAGGACCGCTCCCCCGGCGGGCGTCCGGGCCAAGGTCACCTCGACGCGGTCGCCGGCCGAGTGGCGCAGGGCGTTGTGCAGGGCTTCCTGGGCGACGCGGAGCAGTGCTTCCTCCTGGGTCGCGGGCAGGGCCCGTACGCCCTCGCAGGTGAAGGTGACGTGCGCGGTGTGGGCGCGGTCGAGCACGTGGACGTGCGTACGGAGGGTGGCGACCAGCCCGTCCTCGTCCAGGGCGGCCGGGCGCAGCTCGGTCACGGCGGCGCGCAGTTCGTCGGCGGCCTCCGCGGCCAGGGCGGCCACCTGCTGGAGCTCGTCCTTGGCGCGGGCCGGGTCGCGGTCGACGAGGGCCGCGGCGGCCTGGGCGGTGAGGCGGAGCGAGAAGAGCTTCTGGCTGACGGCGTCGTGCAGCTCGTGGGCGAGCCGGGAGCGCTCCTCGGCGATCGTGAGCTCGCGGCTGCGCTCGTAGAGATGGGCGTTGGTGAGCGCGATGGCCGCGTGCTGGGCGAGGAGGGAGAGGAGCTCCTGGTCCTCGTCGGTGAAGCCCTGGCGGCCGTCCGGGGACCCGCCGCGCTTGTTCGCGAGGAAGAGGGCTCCGAGGGTCTCCTCGCCGTCGCGCACGGGCATGCCGAGGAAGTCGGACATCTCCGGGTGGGCGTCCGGCCAGCCCTCGAAGCGCGGGTCCTGCCGTACGTCGGCCAGGCGCTCGGGGCCGCCCTCGTGGAGCATCGCGGCGAGGATGCCGTGCTGGCGGGGCAGCGGGCCGATGCGGCGCCACTGCTCGGGGCTGATCCCGTCCACGACGAACTGGGCGAAGCCGCCGTGGTCGTCCGGGACGCCCAGGGCCGCGTACTCGGCGTCCAGGAGTTCGCGGGCGGAGACGACGATCGTGCGCAGGACGTCGCGGACCTCCAGGCGGCGGCTCATGGCGAGCAGCGCGGTGCTCACGGCGGCCAGGCCGCTGGGGGGCCCGCCGTGCGGGGGGCTACCGGTCATGGGCTCACCGTACCCGCGGCCGTGACCTGCGGGATCGGGCCATGGACGTAGGTCGAAGGGACCTGCGGGGGTGGGGCTCGTGGCCGACGCGGTGGGGTGTGGGCCGTTCCTAGGTTGGGGGCATCTGCTGATCGGGACGGAAGGCGAGGGTGCTGTCATGTCGGTGGCGATCGTGACGGGGGCGTCCAGGGGGCTCGGCCGGGCACTGGCCGGGGAGCTGGCGGCGCGGGGCTGGGACCTGGTGCTGAGCGCACGGGGTGCGGCGGCGCTGGAGGAGGCCGCGGCCGGGCCGGCGCGGGCGGCCGGGGGCCGGGTGGTGGCGGTGGCCGGGGACGTGTCCTCGACGGCGCACCGGGCGGCGCTGGTGGCGGCGGCGCGGGAGCTGGGCGGGCTGGACCTGCTGGTGAACAACGCGGGGGTGCTCGGTGCCGAGCCGTTGGTGCCGCTGGCGGAGCATGCGCTGGACGGGCTGCGGGAGGCCTTCGAGGTCAATGTGGTGGGGCCGCTGGGGCTGGTCCAGGAGGGACTGCCGCTGTTGCGGGCGGCGCGGGCCGGGGCGGTGCTGAACATCAGCTCGGACGCGGCGGTGGTGGCGTACGCGACGTGGGGGGCGTACGGGGCGACCAAGGCGGCGGGGGACCTGATGTCGGCCGTGCTGGCGGTGGAGGAGCCGGGGCTGCGGGTGTGGTGGGCCGACCCGGGGTCGATGCGGACGCGGATGATGGCGGCGGCCGAGCCGGGCGAGGACCTGACGGGGCTGCCAGCGCCGGAGGAGGTGGCTCCGGCGCTGCTGCGGCTGGTGGAGCGGGCGCTGCCGAGCGGGCGGTACACGGCGCGGGAGCTGGCGGCGGAGGTGGGCCCGGGGGCGGGTCTGGAGGAGGGCCTGAAGGCGGCCGCGGGGGCGGGCCCGGAGACGGGCCCGGGGGCCGCGCGGTGAGCGGGCAGCGGGCCCTGCGGGAGGAAGCCCTATATATAACGGACATACCGCCACATTTGATGGCCCGGATCCCGGCCGAGCAGCGGGGGCCGGGGCTGGGCCGGGACGCTGTGCGGCTGCTGGTGTCGCGGGGCCGCGAGCAGGTGTCGCTGCACGCCTTCCAGGAGCTGCCGGGGCTGCTGCGGGCCGGGGACGTACTGGTGGTGAACACCTCGGCCACACTGGCGGCCGCCGTGGACGCCCGGCTGGGCGGCGAGGACCTGGTGGTGCACTTCTCGACCCGCGGCGATGACGGCCGCTGGGCGGTGGAGCTGCGCGCCCCGGTCGGCGACGGGACGACCCGGCGGCGCGCCGGGGGGCCGGCCGGGGCGGTGCCGGCGCTGCCGGGCGGGTACCGCCTGACGCTGGAGGAGCCGCTGGCGGCGGGCGCGGACCGGCTGTGGTGGGCGCGGCCCTCCCCCGCGGCGGACGGGGTGCCGGCGCTGCTGCGGGCGTACGGGCGACCCATCCGGTACGCGTACACGGAGCGGGACCAGCCGCTCTCGGCCTATCAGACGGTGTTCGCGGTGCCGGCCGCCGACGGGTCGGGCTCGGCGGAGATGCCGAGCGCGGGCCGGCCCTTCACGGCGGAGCTGGTGGCGCGGCTGGTGAGCCGGGGGGTGCAGTTCGCCCCGCTGGTCCTGCACACGGGGGTGGCTTCGCAGGAGGCGCACGAGCCGCCGTACCCGGAGCGCTACGAGGTGTCCGCCACGACGGCGGGGCTGGTGAACGCCGCGCGGGCCGCCGGCGGGAGGGTCATCGCGGTGGGGACCACGGCGGTACGGGCCCTGGAGTCGGCGGCGGACGCGCGGGGGCGGGTGCGCCCGGCCGCCGGGTGGACCGATCTGGTGGTGACCCCGGAGCGCGGGGTGCGGGTGGTGGACGGGCTGCTGACCGGGCTGCACGAGCCCGAGGCGTCCCATCTGCTGATGCTGGAGGCGGTCGCGGGGCGGGCCGCCGTACGGCTCGGGTATGCCGAGGCACGGGCCCGACTCTGCCTGTGGCATGAGTTCGGGGACGTCCATCTGCTACTCAAGGATGAGAACCGTGACCATATGCATTGCGGCAGCAACGCACGGTAAAACCGCTGCGTGCCCGATGTGACCCCGCACATAGGACCCACATCACTTACGAAGCTGCCTAGTGGACGATTAAAGACCCTGTCAGTGCTGTCCCACCTAGCGCCGAGGCCTGAAATCGGGCCTCGGCGCCCGCGCGTGATCCACTAAGCGGGATCGTACGTCACACCTTTGCCACAGGATTTTGCCGCCGCTAAGAATTGCTCCCGTCGCACAGCACCGCGGATCCCCGGATCCACAAAGCGCCTTCCTGCGACTCCCGCTATTCGAAGAGGTTGCCCCGCCATGTCTGCTTCCCGCACCCCCGGTCACAGTCGTCTGACGAAGGCATACAAGCTGTCCATCGCCGGTGTCGCCACGCTGAGCGCCGCCGCCGTCGCCTTCTCCCTCGCACCGGCCGACGCCGCCGAGGCGCAGACGGTCAACGCCGCCCCCGTCGCCTGGACCCAGGCCGTCAACGGCGCGCAGACGAAGACGCTGCAGGGCCACCTCTCCGCGCAGCAGGTCATCTCCCAGGCGAACGCCAAGGCCGCGGCCAAGATCAAGGCCGACGCCGACGCCAAGGCCAAGGCCAAGGCCGAGGCCGCCGCGAAGAAGGCCCGCGAGCAGAAGGCTGCCGCCAGCCGCTCCGCCGCCCGCACCCCGGTCTTCGCGAACAACCTCGACGGTTGGATCAAGGAAGCCCTCTTCATCATGAAGAAGGAGGGCATTCCGGGCACCTACGCCGGGATCCACAAGAACGTCATGCGCGAGTCCAGCGGTAACCCGATGGCGATCAACAACTGGGACATCAACGCCCAGAACGGCATCCCCAGCAAGGGTCTGCTCCAGGTCATCTACCCGACCTTCAAGGCGTACCACGTCAAGGGCACCAAGTTCGACCAGTACGACCCGGTCGCCAACATCGTCGCCGCCTGCAACTACGCGGCCGACCGCTACGGCTCCATGGACAACGTCAACAGCGCCTACTAGGCCCTGACGTACCCGAGCCCCCATGCGCCTCAGGGCGGCACCCGGACCTCCGGATGCCGCCCTGAGGCGTTTGTCGTGCGTGCGGGCGGTCGTGCCGCCCGCGCGCCCGCGTGCTACTTGCCCGCGCGCATGACCTCGGGCTCGTGGCGGCGCAGCAGGCGCTGCACCGCGAAGCCGCAGGCGACGCCGATGAGCAGCAGGATGGTGATGTTCAGGCTCCACTGCCCGATCGTGGCGTCCCAGAGCGGGTCGGTGTTGGTCGGGTTCTCCGCGTCCCACGGCGGCATGAGCTTGCCGAGGTTCAGCGTGGTGCCGGCGGCGGCGATGGCCCAGCGGGACGGCATCAGCCAGGCGAACTGCTCCAGGCCCGGGGAGTCGTAGACCTGGAAGAGGATGCCGGTGAAGACGACCTGGACGATCGCGAACATGACCAGCAGCGGCATGGTCTTCTCGGCGGTCTTCACCAGCGAGGAGATCACCAGGCCGAACATCATCGAGGTGAAGCCGAGCGCGATGACCGACAGGCAGATCTCGACGGCCGGCGGCATGATCAGGCCCTCGGCGGGCAGGTCGCGCGGGAAGAAGCCGATCGCGCAGATGATCACGCCCTGGATGGCCGTGATGACGCCGAGGACGATCACCTTCGACATCAGGTACGCGGACCGGTACAGGCCCGTCGCGCGTTCTCGCTCGTAGATGACCCGTTCCTTGATCAACTCACGGACCGAGTTGGCGGCGCCCGAGAAGCACATGCCGACCGCGAGGATCAGCATGATCGTGCCGGCGTCGCCGTTGAAGCGGGACGGCGCGACGGGCGGCGCGAGGCCGAACTTCGCGGGGATCACCGTGGAGACCACGCCCAGGACGGCGGGCAGGAGCACCATGAGGGCCAGGAAGCCCACGTCCGACGCGATCACCGAGACGTAGCGGCGCATCAGCGTCCACAGCTGCGAGCCCCAGCCCTGCGGCTTGGTCGGCCGCATGTGCTGGGCCGGAGGCATCGCGACGGACTGCGGGGCGACCGCGTCGATGTCGGCGGCGTAGAGCTGGTAGTGCTGGGAGCCCTTCCAGCGGCCGGCCCAGTCGTAGTCGCGGTAGTTCTCGAAGGCCGAGAACACGTCCGCCCACGTGGTGTAGCCGAAGAAGTTCAGCGCCTCGTCCGGCGGGCCGAAGTACGCGACCGACCCGCCCGGGGCCATGACCAGCAGCTTGTCGCAGATGGCCAGCTCGGCGACCGAGTGGGTGACGACGAGGACCGTGCGGCCGTCGTCGGCGAGGCCGCGCAGCAGCTGCATGACGTCGCGGTCCATGCCCGGGTCGAGGCCCGAGGTCGGCTCGTCCAGGAAGATCAGCGACGGCTTGGTCAGCAGCTCGAGGGCGACGGACACGCGCTTGCGCTGACCACCCGAGAGCGCGGTGATCTTCTTGTCCTTGTGGATGTCGAGCTTGAGCTCGCGCAGCACCTCGTCGACACGGGCGGCGCGCTCGGACTCGGCGGTGTCGCCGGGGAAGCGGAGCTTGGCCGCGTACTTGAGGGCCGTACGGACGCGCAGCTCCTTGTGCAGGATGTCGTCCTGCGGGACCAGGCCGATGCGCTGGCGGAGCTCCGCGAACTGCTTGTACAGGTTGCGGTTGTCGTAGAGGACGTCGCCCTGGTCGGCGGGCCGGTAGCCGGTCAGCGCCTTGAGCAGGGTGGACTTGCCGGAGCCCGAGGGTCCGATGACGCCGATCAGCGACTTCTCCGGGACGCCGAAGGTGACGTCCTTGAGGATCTGCTTGCCGCCGTCGACCGTGACCGTGAGGTGGCGGGCCGAGAAGGAGACCTCGCCGGTGTCGACGAACTCCTCGAGGCGGTCGCCGACGATCCGGAACGTCGAGTGACCGACGCCGACGATGTCGTTCGGGCCGAGCAGCGCGGTGCCGGACTTCGCCAGCGGCTGACCGTTGACGTAGGTGCCGTTGTGGCTGCCGAGGTCGTGGATCTCGAAGCGGCCGCCAGGCATCGAGCGGAACTCGGCGTGGTGGCGGGAGACCTGGAGGTCGGAGACCACCAGCTCGTTCTCCAGCGCACGGCCGATCCGCATGACGTGGCCCAGCGAGAGCTGGTGGAACGTCGTCGGGCTGCGGTCCCCGTAGGCCGGGGCCCCGCCCTGCGCCAGGTGGGGAGCGGCAGCGCCCTGCTGGTGCGGGAGGTGGACCTGCGGCTGCTGAGGCTGCTGCTGCGCGTGCTGCTGCTGTTCCCAGGCCTGGTGCTGGGGCTGCTGCTGCGGGGCCTGGTAGGCCGGGGCCTGCGGCTGGGCGTACGCCTGGGCCGGGGCCTGCTGCGCCTGCTGTGCCACGGCCGGCTGCGGCACGGCGGCACCGACGGTGCTCAGATTCAGCCGCGGGCCGTCCGTCGCGTTGCCCAGGTGGACCGGCGTGCCGGGCACGAGCTCGGTCTGCTGGACCCTGGCCCCGTGCACGTAGGTGCCGTTGGTGCTGCCGTGGTCCTCGATGCCCCAACCCCGGCCGTTCCAGGCGATGGTGGCATGCCGCCACGACACCCGGGCATCGTCGATCACCACGTCTCCCTGGGGGTCACGCCCCAGCGAGTACGACCTGGACGGATCGAGCGTCCAGGTCCTTCCATTCAATTCCAGTACGAGTTCCGGCACTCCAGCCCCACTTAAGTCCCCCGAGAATCCCCCATGACGTCAGGGAGTCTAGGGATGGCGAACATCCGGGGGAACTATTTCAGGCCTACAGCCGTATGTGGAATCCGGGCCTTGCCGGGGCGTCTACGACTGCCCGTTGACGGGGTCGAAAGTCACCCGGAGAGTGAGATACGGGACTTCTCGCCCGGTGGTCCCGTCGCGTACCGCTCGGTAGGCATCGGGGGTTCACCGTATGCGCCGCATCCGTTGGGGGGACGTGCTGCTGTCCTCCGTCGCCGCCGTGGGCTGGTCCCTGATCGTGATGGCCGCAGTGGCCGGACTCGGGCTGCACCTGCTGGGCGCCGACGCCGCGGGCGCCGGTGCCACGGAAGGCTCGCTCGGCGCGATGACGGCCGCCGCGGTGGTCCTCGCGATCGGTGGAACCGTGACCCCCTCCGGTGACGTCTCGGTCCTCGGAGTCGTCGGTACGGGCGCCGAAACCTCCCTGGACGTGATGCCGTTGGGGGTGTCGCTGGCCGGAGCGCTGGTCCTGGCGCTGCTGTTCCTGCGGTCGCTGCGGGCCGGCGCGGGCCACGGGGAGACGGCGGCCAGGGTGGTGGTCCTCGCGGTGCTGTTCGTCGCGACGGCGGGCGGACTGGCGTGGGTCGGGCACGACGTGGTCACGCTCGACGGGACGCTGCCGCTGCCACAGACCCCCGCGAAGGTCGAGATCCCGGGGATCGGCGACATCGGCGGGCTGCTCCCGGACCGCATCGGGGACCTGATCGAGACCCGGACCCGGGTGGGGTTCTCGGTGGAGCTCGGGCCGACCCTGCTGGGCGCGGGCGTCTGGGTGCTCGCCGTACTGGCGCTCGCGCTGCTGGTCTCGCGACGCGGGCCGGCCGCGGCGGCCCGGCTGCGTCCGGTGGTCTCGGCGGTGGTGGCGATGCTGCTGGTCGCGGTGGCGGCGGGCTGGGCCGCGGCGGTGTGGGCGGCGCTGGGCGACGACCACCCCCGTCGGGTGTTGGGCGGAGCGCTGCTGGGGGCGCCGAACGGGAGCTGGCTGGGGGTGCTGCTGGGGCTGTTCGTGCCGGTACGCGGCCGGGTCACGGGGGCTCCGGCCCGGCTGCTGCCCGATCCGCTGGACGATCTGGTGGCGGTCCCGGCGCGGGAGCCGGTGACGGTGGCCCGCCTGGCGGAGTACGACGGGCGGGTCTGGCTGCTGGTCGCGGCGGCGGCCCTGCTGTTGCTCTACGCGGGCGTGCTGGCGGCCGTACGGACACCGGGGCGCGGGGTCCTGGGGTGCGCGGCGCGGCTGTCGGCCGCCACCGGGGTGGCCCTGGCGGTGCTGGTGTGGCTGACGGGGTTCTCGGCGGGCGCCTCGCTCGCGGTGCCGGGTGTGGACGCGGTGGACGCGGGGGTGGAGCTGCGGGGGGACATCCCGTACGCGCTGCTGTTGGGCGCGCTCTGGGGGGCGGTGGCCGGCGCGGCGGGTGCGGCTCTGGCTCCCCGGCGGGGGGGGGCCCTCC
>NZ_JBGBPT010000133.1:0-16947 GCF_041106355.1 Streptomyces sp. BF23-19
GGGGCGGCGGCGCGGCGCGGTCACTGCACGGTGCGCTCCGAGGGGCGCAGCGCGTGGGTGAGCGCGTCGAACGCGCGGTGCGCGCTCTCGTCGTCGAGCACTGCCCGGTCCCACACCATCCGCAGTCGGATCTCCGCCCCCTGGGTGACGGAGACGGCGAAGGGGCCGCGGACGGGTCTGCCGTCGACATGGACCTCCCGGCCCTCGACACCGGCCAGTACCAGGGGCGGACGACGGCTGTCGTCGTCCACGGTGAGCAGTCCGTCGAGCCCTCCGGTCCAGGCGGAGCCGGCGGCCCGCGCGGCGGTCACGACGGCGTCGAACGGTACGTCGGCCCGGTCGAGGTCGTCCCACCAGGCGTCGGCCAGCGCCTCCTGGTCGGTTCCTCTGCCGGGTCCCTCCGCCTGCCCGGTGTCGGCAGGGAAGACGAGTGTGTTCAGGAAGCAGCCGACGACCGGCCCCGCGCCCGGGGGACGGCCGCCCCAGGGGTAGCCCAGCGGGACCGTGCGGCCGGGGCCGTACAGTTCGCGGGCCGCGGAGCGGCAGGCGTCGAGCAGTGCCGGGAAGGACACGCCGCCGTCGTGCGCAGGCAGCCGGGCCTGCGCGGCGCCGCTGGGCCGTGCGCCCTCGGGAACGCGGGCCGGACCGCGCGCCGGGGCGTGGACCCGCAGCGCGCGCAGCCGGCCGGCCCAGTAGGCGGCCGCCTCGGGCGTCTCCGCCTTTTCCTCGGCGGCGAGTTGGCTCAGGACCGCGTCGCGGTAGGCCGCGAGTTCGGCGTCCGTCTCCCCCGGTGCGACGGGGGAACCGATGGCCTCCTCGCTGTAGGCGGCGCCGAGTTCGTCGACGATCCGCGCCAGGGAACGGCCGTCGCAGACGGCGTGGTCCAGGGCGACGGCGAGGATCTCCTCCTCGTGCTCCTCGTCGCGTACGAGGAAGAGCCTCAAGGGGGGACCCTGGCCGTCCCAGGAGTCCAGCGCGCGGCGCAGCGCGTCGGCGGCCGATTCCCCCGGCAGGAGGGCCGGGCGCGCCAGGTCGACGTCCGGGTCGGCGACGCGCAGGACGGGGGTGCCGCGGGTGACGGCGGGCCGTGAGCGCAGGGCCGTGTGCCGTGCGGCGAGCCTGGACGCCGCTGCCCGCAGGCGTTCGGGGTCGACGGTTCCGTACGGGAACGCGAAGAACATCGGCACCAGGTCGGGGCGTCCGGAGGGGTCCAGCGAACGCACCAGCAGGAAGCGGCGCTGCGCTCCGGTGACCGGCAGTACGGTGTCGGACCGGTCGCCGGTGAGGCGCCGGTAGCGGGCGAGGTACTGACTCGTGATGCTGAGCACGTGGTCCTCTTCGTCGTTGCCGCAGTCGCGCGGACGGGTGGCGCGGCCCCTGCGGACGGGGCGGTGAGTGGTCGGTGGCGGCGGGCGGGGCCCGCGCGGGGGGTCGCGTTGCCGGTCGCCGTACGGGTGCGGGGCGGGGGCCTGGGGTGGCCGGGGGCCTGGCGGCGGCCGGGGTGGGGCGGTCAGCGGGTGGGCGCGGGGGTGGGCCGTTCGTCACCGTCGACGGTGTCGGTGTCGGTGGCGGTGGCGCGCGGTGCCCCGGGTTCGGCGCCGGCGTCCGCGTCGTCGTGCGGTCCGGGCAGGTCCCGCATGCGGCGCAGTGGGGAGAACAGCAGCGGCAGGGGTACGGCGAGGATGCCGACGGCGCACCAGGCGAGGGCCGTGCGCGATCCGTAGGACTGGGCGAGGGCTCCGCCGAGGAGGGCGCCCAGCGGCAGGGTGCCCCACATGAGGAAACGCAGGGTGGCGTTCATCCGGCCGAGCAGCCGCGGCGGGCACATGCCCTGGCGGAAGCTGACCTGGGCGACGTTGTAGACGACCGCGCCGAAGGAGACGACCGCCGATCCGGCGGCGAACAGGACGGCTCCGAGGAGCCCGTGCCCGGACAGGGGCCACAGCAGCGCGAACGGGCCGGTCACGAGGACGGACAGGAGCATGACCCGGGCCTGCCCCAGGCCGGCCGCGAGGCGTCCGGCGCACACGGCGCCCAGGAGACCTCCCACGGCCGACGCGGACAGCACCAGCCCGAGCCCGCCGGCCTGCAGTCCGACGACACGGACGAGGTGCACGGTCTGGGTCGCCATGAGGACGGCCGTGCAGAAGTTGGCGAGGCCGGTCGTCAGGGCGATGACGCGGAGCAGCGGATGGCCGAAGACGAAGCGGACGCCCTCGCCGATCTCCTTGCGCAGGGAGCCTCCCGCGGCCGCGGGCTCGGGTGCTTCCTCCGTCCGCCGGACCCGCTGGAGGAAGAGGGCGGAGAGCAGGTAGCCGACGGCGTCGACGATGACCGCGAACTGCGCCCCGACGAGCTGGACGAGTCCGCCGCCGATCCCGGGACCGGTCACGTGGGCGGTGGAACGAACCGTCTCCAGGGCGCCGTTGCCGGCCACGAGCTGGTCGCGGGGCAGGATCTGCGGGAGATAGCTCTGGTGCGCGACGTCGAAGAACACGGTGGCCACGCCGGTCACGAGCGCGACCACGTAGAGCTGGGCCATGGTCAGGGCGCCGACGAGGGCGGCAGCGGGGATGCTGGCCATGGCCACGGCGCGCAGCAGGTCCGCGCGGATCATCAGGGGACGCTTGCGCATCCGGTCGGTGAGCGCTCCGGCGGGCAGGCCCACGAGCAGGAAGGCGGCGGTCTCCGCGGCGGTCAGGAGGCCCACCTCGAAGGCGGGAGCGTCGAGTTCGAGGACGGCCACCAGCGGCAGCGCCACCACGGTCACTTGTGCACCGAGCTGTCCGGTGGCGGCTCCCGCGAGTAGCAGTCGGAAGTCGCGCAGGCGCAGAGGGCCACCGGGGGTGGCTCGGGATGTGTCGGACATGTGAACGACATTCACGGATCCATCGCTCAACAGTCAAAGTAAACCCATCATTTTCGGACTTGTTTTGCTGCGTTGCGGTCACAGATCGGAAAATCTTTCGTGCTACCCGGGGTGCGGCCGTGTTAATTCCTGTCGGTTGCGTATTCGGCGCGGGGTGGACGGGGCAAGGGGGACCGGGGGCACAAGGAGCCGTCGAGCGGCACCACTTACCCTGAGTAACGGATTCCATCCTGACCGAAAAGGCCCACCCCCGACCGCGCCCCCGTGGAGCCATCCATTCCGTCCGCTATGCGGACGGCCGGCACCGCCCAGCCACGCCACGCGGCGGGAACCCCGGCCGGGGCCACGCATCAACTCCGGGCGTCCCGACCCGCCCGGTCGACGCCGGCCGTGGTCCGGCGCGCGCGGAGGTTGGTCAACGGGGACCCCGGTGAGAGACAACACCATTTCCGGCCACGCACTGCCTCCTACGCCCGACTTTCTGCTGCCCCCTCGGATGTCGGCGCCCGAGGTGCGGAACGCGGCGCTGCTGGGTGCGACGCCACTCGTCCGGGGACGGCGCAGCTTTCACAGTGGAGTGGGGGTTCACGAAGCGGCCCACTCCGTCCGATGGGTTCGGCACCGGACGCACATGCCGGTGGAGCCGAGCGCCGGACGGGTGCATCACTTGCGGTCCCACCCGGCGCACACCGCGGGCCGTCCCGCTGAAGCTGGGTAGTTGGCGCGCATATCCTCGTGCTCCACTCGGCACGGCTTGCACCGGGGGTTCGGCTCGGCTCGGTTCAGCACCAGGACGCAGCCGCACTCCGCACACCGGCTACGGGGGACCGCAGGAGTGGAACGCGGGGCGGGAGTGGCGCGCAAATCGACGGTGGGAGTGGACGTTCCGTGCTCCGCAGTGGAGCGGCGCCGGTCTCACACGATTTCGTCGCACACCGAGCACCTGCGCCCGCTGCTCCCCAGGACGCCGAGGCGGGCGTCGATCTGACCGGGCCGCTCGCGGACTGGAACGCCCACCTGTCCCTCGTCCGCTACAAGGCGGCACGGCTCCCCGAGCCGCTGGCCGCCCTCTTGGTCGAGGTCGCCGAGCGGCTGACCGCCACGACCGCGGACGCGCCGCCGGCCGCGCTGCGCGCCGTCGGTGTGCTGGAGCGGATCGCCACCCGCGTCGGGCGGGAGGCGGCCGGCGCGGGTGGCGGAGGACGGCGTGTCCGCCGAGGCGGTGGCCACCGGGCTCGGGACCACCCACTCCAAGGCCCTGATGCTCCTTCTGACCGTGCAGGACGGATGACAGCACCCGGCTGGCGACCGCCCTTTCCCGCCTCACCCCTTGACCGCTCCGCCCGGCCCCCCCGCCGGTCGGGGCCTCTTATCTGTCTTCCGCCACCCCGGGCACGCGCGTCTCCGGCACCGCACGGGCCGGTTGGTGCACCGCCTGCAGATGGGGTGGCGTGGGGTGACGGTCTCTACCGCTCGGGTGCGGGCGGGGCTTCGGGAAGGGGCCGCGGGGCTTCTTCGCTCCGGGGGCGGTGGTGCCAGGCCGCGTAGAGGCCGGCGAGCGCGGAGGCGTAACCGGCGAGTGCCTCGGGGGAGACGTGGCCGACGAGGACGAGGACGACGCCGGTGGCCAGGATCGCCAGGAACACGGCGAGATCTACGGGAAAGCTGCCCCGCGGGGCACGACGGATCGACACGATGGTTCTCCTCAGTACATGGAAGGTCGCAGGACGTCACCCCCGCCGGTCTGCCGCTGGAGCGGCGTGCGGCGGGGTGTGGTGCGAGCGTCGCGTCGCAGCGGCGGGTGCGCCAAGGGCAACGATCTTCTTTCCGTAACTGTCAACTGGGAGAACAGGCATGACAGGTGTTGCCGAGGAGGGAACCGGCGGTGAAGGACCCGCGGGCGGAGAGCCCCGGCGGCCGGCCCGCCGGCCGCTCAACCCGCTGAAGCAGGAGGTATTCAGGAACCGCCCGCACAAGCTGGCGCTCGTCGAACACCTGCGGTCCCTGATCGGGGCCGCGGACCTGGCCAGCAAGCACGTCGCCCCGGGTGTGGCCATGAGCGCCTCGGCCCTGTCGAAGAACCTGTCGGGAGACCGGCTTCCCCACCGTTCCACGGTCGAGGCGATCATCCAGCTCTGCGGTGCGAGCGAGGAGGTCCGGGCCCTGTCGCTGCGCCTGCACACCGCGGCCCTGGGGGAGGCACATCCGGCGTTCGCCGAACGCCTGGTGATGGCCGACGCCTACGAGGAGACCGTCGTCCTCCACGACCGGGTCCGTGCCCGGCTGGAGGACGCCCTAAGCGAGCACCGCCGGCAGCAGGCCGACCACGACGACCTCTTGGCCCGGCACGAGACGACGAGCCAGGCCCTCGCAGCAGCCGAGGACGGGCTCCGCACGCAACGACAGCACGACGAACGCGAGACCACCCGCCTGAACACCCTGATCGAAGCGGAACAGGACGCCCGCCGACGCGACCGCACCGCCTTCGACGCCCGGCTCGACCGGGTGCGAGCCGAACACGAGGAGCAGGTGCGGGCGGGGGAGGAGGAAGAAGCGCGCCTCCGTCAGGACCTGCTCACGCAGGAGAACAGGATCCAGGCCATCCGCGTCCTGCTGGACGACTCGGCCGCGGAGGCGACATCCCTGCGGCAGGAACGCGACCGGCTCCGTGTGGAGTCCGCCCGGCTGCGCGAGGACCTGGTCGGCCTTCAGGTGGAACTCGCGGCGGCCGAAGCCGACCAGGACACTCACGTCGAGGACGTGACGCTCGCCCCGGCGCTGCTCGCCGTCGGCCAGGTCCTCGACCGCCATCCCGTCCCACAGGAGAACGGCGAAGCCGCAGGCCGGCCGCAGGTTGCCCAGGGCGCAACCCAGCTCGACGGCGGCATCAGCAACCCGGTGCCGCCGTCGGCCGCGGCCTTGCCTGGGCCGGATCCGACCGACAGCACCGACGGGCTGAAGCGGGCATTCGCGGGCACCGCCGCACTCGGCATGCTGCTCCTGCTCATCGGGCTGTTCATGCACACCGGTGGCCCGACGTCGCGAGCCCGCCCGACAACCGGGGTGGGGTGGTGCCTCGGCGTCGGAGTCTTCATGCTCGTGACCGGGCTCATCCTCCTGGCAGCGCGCGGCGTGAAGAGCGCCCCCGCCGTCGATCCGGACGACTCGTACCAGTACACGTGCGGCTTTCCTCCGCTGATGTGAGCGGCTCCCGGGCCGGTGGCTCAGGACGGCGGAACCCGAGCCGACCAGCTCCGGGTCGAGTTCACCGACATCGACCACTTCGGCGTGTCCTTCCGAACCCGGAAGGTGCGCGGCAGGAACCCGCTGTCCGGGTGGGACACCTCCGCGCTCGCGCGCGTCAACAACATGCCCCACCTGGAAGGAGGGTGCAATGGCGACTGCGAGGAGCGGCTTCGGACCGGCCGCTCCCAGCCCCGTGGCGCTGTCGGCCGGGGGCAGGACCCGGCTGCCGTCACACGTCGCCGGGCACCTCCCCGGCCGACAGCATCCATCGCCGACACCTGCCCCCGCACCGGCTTCCCGCCCCCCGAGGCCGAATCCGGCAGGCCATCCTCGGCCCGCCCATGCTCGCCGCTCGCGGGTGGCTCTCATGTGCCATGCACCCGGGGGCGCGTCGTGTCACTCGGTAGTGCGGGGCGATGGGGGCGGCCCGGACGCTGGTCCGGGGCCGCGGGGTGGTTGGGTGGCTCGGGGTCAGTCGTGTGGGTGCAGGGGGTGGGGTCGAGGGTGAGTTCGGCGCGACTGTCTCTGAAGGTGGGAGGCATGCATCTGAAGTACCCCTGCGTGACCAGGGTCAGTGGGCGGCAGCGGCCGTCCGCGCTCAGGTGGAGCTTGGTGGTGAACCCGCTGCGTGAGCGGCCCAGGCCCTCACCTCCCGCACCACCTCCACCAGGCGGGCATGCAGGCTCTGCCACGCGGTTCGTCCTGATGTTCTGTTGGCTCGGCCCCCTTTGACGTGGGAGTTGGCGGCGGGTCGGTGCGGGCACCCGCCGCATGCTGATGTGCCGGCACGATGGTGGAGTCGACCGAGATGTCCCAGTCGATCTCGCCCGCCGCATCCGTTGCGGCCTGGACCTGCTGGAGCAGACGTTCCCACGTCCCGTCGGCCGACCACAGCCGGTGACGTTCATAGACGGTCTTCCACGGCCCGAACCGTTCGGGCAGGTCACGCCACTGAACCCCGGTCCGAACCCGGTGCAGAATCCCGTCGATCACCTGCCGGTGATTCCGCGACCGACCGCAACGCCTATTGCTGACCGGCAGGAACGGCCGAAGACGTTCCCACTCGGCATCAGTCAGATCACCCAGCCCGCGGCAAGGGCGGGGAGCGAGCGGCGATGGTACGCGAGTTCAAGCGCGCACTCCAGGACTACCTTGCAGACACCAGGATGATCCTCGGGCCGCCCCTTTCGGAGCGGAGGCGGGCCCCGGTCGACCTCGCGGTCGGCCCTCTGGGCCTGCGCCCGCACGTGTGTCCCAGATCACTCAACCTCGCCGTCGGTCCAGGTCGTCAAGAGGGTGAACATCAAGGAGGGCACATGCAAGGTGCTGTCGGTGACGCAGAGTTCGCCGAATTCACACGGGTCCGCTGGGGGCCTCTTGTGCGCTTCGCGTACGGCCTGACGTTGGACGTCGGCCGCGCGGAGGACCTCGTACAGGAAGCGCTGGTCCGTTTCTGGCGCGTGCGCGGCCGGGTGGCGGTCGAGCGGCCCGAGGCGTACGTCCGCCGCACGCTCGTCAACCTGGCCGTGACGGCCGCGCGGCGCCGCTGGTGGAGCGAGCGGGTCCTCGGGCGCGTCCCGGAGGTCGCGAGTCATCCCGAGTCCGATCCTGGCCACGGCAGTGCACAGCGTGACGAACTGCGCCGCGCTCTGGCGCGGTTGCCCGCGCGTCAGCGCGTGGTCGTGGTGCTGCGCTACGTCGAGGACCTGTCGGAACGCCAGGTCGCGGAGCTGCTTGGGTGCTCGGTCGGCAGCGTGAAGTCCCATGCTTCGCGAGGGCTTTCGGCGCTTCGCGGGACGGCCGCGCTCCAGGCGGCTCCTGAAGCGGTGTCCGGTTTTCGTCTGACCCGAGGGGAGGCCGCGCGATGAGCGGCATGAACGGTGCTGAGCGGGTGCTGAAGGAATCGATCGACGAGGTGGTCGACGGGTACCGGCTGGCGGGTGATCCGTTCGCCCGCGTCGAGACGGCCGTCCGTCTTCGTCGGCGCAGGAACCGGGCCATGGTGGGTGCGTCGCTCGCCGCTGTGGCAGCGACGTCGGTCGGAGTCGTGGTCGCGCTGCCGGGCGGCGGCGGGCAGGCGTCCGAGAGGCCGGCGGCTTCCTCCATCGAGTCACCGAGCGTGGTGCTGCAGGGCTACGAGACGGTGCCCGGCAAGGTCTACCGGGTCGCGCGCGGGACGCACGCCGGGGTCGAGTGGCAGGTGGGTTCGGCCGATGGCCGGAAGGGCCAGGCGTGCTTGGTCTCTCGGAACGTGCTGATCGGGATCGCCGCGTGTTTTCCCACGGGGGACGCCTCGGTCCATTGGGCCGCGGCATCGTCGAGCAGCGCGGGGAGGGCGGCAGACGAGCCGTTCACGGTCGTCGGGGTCGCCCCGCCGGGTGCGGCACGGGTCAAGGTGGTGCTCCCCGGCGGTTCGGGACCGGAGACGGAGACCGTCGAGACCCCGACCGCGCCGGACACGCGCTTCTTCGCCGTACTCGTCCCTGCGAGCATCCGTCAGCAGGTTCAGGTGCAGGCCTTCGACGCGGCGGGCAGCCCCCTGGGGGCATCCGTGGAGGCCGACGGAAAACAGCAGTTCAAGGACCGCACGCCGCCGTGGTGCCGGACCGGCGGCGAGCACCCTTCGGACGGCCCGGACACGACCGCCGCCCCCGGCACGGACCCGAACCTCGTTCCCGGCGCCCCGTGCGGAACGCCGTCTTCGGCTCTGGGTCGGCCGGTTACGCCCTCGTCGGTGCCGACCTCTTCGAGCCCGGCCCGGTGAAAGCGAAAGTGCTGTGACTTAGCAACCCCTGCCACTGCATTGGCCGTCTCCATGGCCGTGCTGCTGGACGTTTCCGGCACCGCAGGTACCGCCCAGGCGTCCGTTTCGACGTGCCGAGACCGGCGCGCAGCCGTGATCGGCCTCAGGACGGCCAACCACCCCGCCGTCGGCAACGCTTCGTTGCGTCGACGGCGTAGCACGGCGGGGCGACCATTGCCGTGGGCCGGACCGAGATGCCTTCCGGCGGCGGAGAGGTCGCGGCCCCTCCTTTCGCCATACACATGGAGGACGGCAGCAGGAAGAAACGGAACCTGCCCGTGCCCGCCGGGTCCACGAGCCTCTTGGAAGACTCGCCATGCTCAACGCCGCTGACACGTGGGCTTGGAAACACCGGGTCGCCGTATCTCGCTCATTTGGACGGCGACAAGTGGACAGGTGCTGACGCCCTCCGAGGAGCGGGTCGGCAGCTATTCTCGCAGCCGGTGTTCAGCCTCAGAAAACACGTGACCTGGGCAGATGGTTGCGTCACACACCAATTTTCCGCCCAGCCGCACCGAGCGCGGCGCGGGGGCGCCCAGGACCGGCCGACACCCGACACGGCCGGAGGGGTACGGACCGGGGTCCGCTTCCCCTCCGGTGGTGGTCGGCCGCAGTGCCGACGGGATTCGAACCCGCGAGACAGTTGGGGGCAGGTCCGCCCCGTCTCCGTCAGTCACCGCGGGCGGGACCTCGCCCACGGCGATCGCAATGGACCGCTCTGCCACGGCTCCGCGACCTACGGGGACGCGCGCACCCCCGCTGCGGCCAAGGGTAGGGACATCGTCCTCCGCGCACGAATCCTTATCGGCTCAGATCCGTACTGAGGTTTTCGGGTTGTCCTCGGTGGTGACGGTTGATGATCCCTGCGGTATGCCGATGGGGTGAGGTATCCGGAGGGGTGGGGCTGTCACTCCCGCCCTGGACGCCGCCCAGGGGATCACCATCTCAGGACCACTGGTGGCGGCTGTGGTGCTCGGAACCCTCGTAACGGCTCTCGCGGCTTGGTGGGGCGGTGGCCGTACGGCAACGGTGCTGGCATCGACTTGGCGGCCCAAGGCCGACTGAAGGCATGAGCGCTCAGCCGAATACGGAGCCGGCAGATGAGCCAGCAATGCTGAGGACCTCGGTGGCATGGCCGCCGGGGTCCTCAGCTGTAGCCGCCGCACCTGCACACGCATTCGGGGCGTCGACGGTGTGCAACCGGTGCAAGTTCTGGAACGGGCCGCAGACCATCACCAAGCCCCTGGACCAGCTGATTGTCTACCCGCCCGACGAGCAGGGATGGCGCCGGGTGCGCTACGACGGCGTCGCCATCGGGGTCGCGCACCGCCCGTCCGACATCCGGGTCTTCCTCGCCGACGCCGGGCTGGAGAACGCCGAGGACGTCGACCTCACCGACCCCGACTTCGTGGAATGGTGAGGCGCAGGCCCCGAGGCGTGGGACCCTCCCCCCTGAAGCACCCCTCCACACCGGCGGAAATACTCCTCCGTGCCGAGCCGCAGCAACGCCAGGGCGGTGCTAGACGCGGGGCAGCCAGCCATCGGCGAAGTCGGCGCGCTCCCGTTCGCGCTGCGCCTTCTCCTGGCCGGATTTCCTCTCGAGAATATCGAACTGCATTCGAATAAGGCGAATCGGTTACGCCGCCGTAGGGATGCGATCACCACCCGGAGGCGGTGAGCTGGAAGTCCAGGACAGGAGCGGAAGGCGGTGAGGGCCGTGGCGCGACCGCTATGGGCCGGAAACCTGTCATTCGGGCTGGTCAGTTCTCTGAACTTCGAGTTGGATCCCGGATGTTGGGATTCCCTGGTTTTGGCCGGCAAGTCAGGGCAGCAATCGGCGGGTAGAGGTCCAGGCCAGGAGTTGATCGCGGGTGCGTCCAGGTGCCAGGTAGCCGAGCAGGGTCTCCAGATGGGACGTCAGGTTCTTGTGGCACCGAAGCTTGCGGATCTGCTCGATGGCCAGGTCGCGCCATCCGTCGGCGAGGGTGGCAGCCTGTGCGGGCGTGATCGTCAGTGCGTCAAGCGTGTCGGCCGCCAGCGCGTCGGGGCTCCAGTCGGGGTCAGTGTCGTCGGGGCCCAGCCTGTCGATCACCCACATCCGGAGCATGAAGTCCTGCTGGGTTACCCGCTTCAGGTGTCCCTCGCCGTCGGGGAGCATGAGCCGATTGGCGAGCAACGACAGCTTCGCCCACTGGCGGCGGGTTTCTTGTGGGTCAGCTGAGTAGTAGGCATGTCCCTGCGCCGCGACGCGTGCTGTCTCAAGCTGCTGACCACGGGCATTCTGGATGAACATCTGCAGCTGGTCGAGTGTCCACGTGCTCGGATCGCGCCCGAGGTCTTCTCGGTCTGCGTCGCTACTCACGGTCTGTGCTCCTGGTCGTAGGCATGCCGAGGCTGATGGGGGCTGTCTGTGCCCGGCGGTTGATCTGACCGAGCTTGTCCTCGGCGCCGGCCAGGCTAACCCGCAGACCTTCGATCTCGCCGAGCCGGCCCTCGCGCTCCGCCTCGGCGATGCGGGCGATGAGGTTGTCGCGGATTTCGACGAGCCGTGCCTGTTGGGCGGGGTCTGGTCTCAGGAGTGAGCATCTGACGCAGGCGTGTTCGTGGATGCAGGCGGTGCCGTAGGCGCGGGCGCAGGTGCCGACGGAGAGTTTGCGGCGTTCGAAGTGGCCGAGGAAGTCTTCCCACTCGGCGTCGGTGGGGGCGCGGTACTCCTGGGCTGGACGCAGGGTGCGGCGGCGGGTGATGAAGGCGCGGTGGGCTTCGATGGTCTCGGTGGGGTGGACGGCGTTGTAGCCCATGGTGGTGTTGATGTCGGCGTGGCCGGCGATGACCTGGGCGATGTGGGGTGGCAGGCCGGTGCGGATGGCGTCGGTGATGAACATCCGGCGGAAGTCCTGCGGGGTGAATACCAGCGGGCGGCCGGTGGCGTCGGTCAGCCGCGTGAAGGCGGCGGTCTCCTTGAGGATCTCCCGGATGGTCTGGGAGTGGATGACGGAGGGTTCGCCGCCGCGGTTGTACCGGAAGAGCAAGGGCGCGGGCGGGTCCCACTGGTGTTCTTCGCTGTCGTAGCGGGTGACCAGGGGGACTTTTAGCTCATGTGCTGCAGATATGAAACCTTGCGGGGCATTGCGACTGCGACGCCTACTCATTTTTTGGACAGTTGTCCCGACCAGCAGTAACGGCTCGCATTCTTGCTTCCAGCTCCGGTATGTCCGTCAATTCGCGAGGGAGTATCGTCGTGAAATCAATTCGAGCAGAGAGGAGCTGCTTCGGTGTGATGGTTGGGAAACTCACATAAGGGCCTTGAGGACCCACAAATATGGCGCCCCTCAAATCGGTGCACGTCAGATTAGCTTCAGTCAGGTCTGCACCTGACAATTCGGCCTTGCTTAAGTTTGCGTAGGAAAGATCTGCCTTTTGCAGGAAGGCGCCGGGGAGCTCCGCGTAGCTCAAATCGGCCCTCGTCAGATCGGCGTCAATAAGTATTGTCTCACTCATGTGAGCCTGATCCAGGATCGTACCCCTGAGCTTGGCGCCTCCCAGAGAGGCCCGCTCCAACTCGGCGAGGGTCAGGACCGCGCCATCCAAGTTCACGCCACTCATATTCGATACAACCAAGTCCGCTCCGTAGAGATCCGCGTTGGCGAGATGGGAACTGGACAGGTCTATGCGGCCGTCGCCATCTCGGGTCGCATCCCGGTACCGAAGCACTCGCAGCGCTGCACCCACGTCAGCTTGAGGTTTCGGCGGAAGCTTCTTACCCAGCTTCGCCGGGTCGGTTTGGACTCGGACGTACCCCGAGAGTACTTCGATCACCGCCGGTTGATCCTTGGCTGAGTCGTTCATGATGCGCTGCAGAGCATAGATGCCACCGAGGCGAACATCGGCCGTCTCCCCTTCAAGGTTACCAACGGCATTGTTGTAACGCTCGGCAATTTGCCCTTCCTGGGTAATGGACTGCTCGTTGTTGACTTGCGATATCGAGGCCCAGGTGAATCCGGCAACAGCTATAGCAGCCATGGTGGCCACGAGGCTTACAGTGCGTTCCAGGCGCTCCCAAAGGCTCACTTTTCCAGGGCGTTCGGGCGCGGCAGACGGTGCTCTGGCTGGGCCAGACTTCCGTTCCACTGCCCGGTGGCGTTGCCCGGCCTGCCAGGTACCCAATGGAGCATGCGCTCGGGTTGGTGATGGCTCTCGTCGCTTGACAATTCGGTGCAGCTGTCTGCTTCTCGCACCGGGCCGCGAGGTTCCCGTTGCCATACGACCATTGGACCAGACAAGGTGCCTTGGCGCGCTGTGGCCGTTCCAGGCCGTTTCCTTCGGATCATCGTCAACCCGCGTTCGACGTTGTTGCGCTGCTATTCGGCCTGGCGATCGAAGGCCGGCGGCCTTGTCGGTCTGCGGGATCACGGCCCGGATTACGCGCCTGCGCTGGTGACGGCGGTCGTCCGGGCTGCGCGTATCTGGCAGATTTTCTTCTCGAAGGCGACCGGTGCGGCCCGTCACTTGCTACGCGCGGGTCGCGCCGCGGTGGTCGGCGGTCGGTGGAGCGCTACCGCAAGGGCGACCGCAAGCCCCCGCCCAAGGCCGTCGCCGCCCGTATCGACATGGTCGTACGGGCCCGCTGGCAGCCGGTGGTCCGTGGCCGCCGTCGCAAGGAGGCCGCCACCAGCACGGGTATCACGGTCGAGACCCGAGCCCGGTTCGGCTACACCGCCCCCGTCGGCACGACCGACGACGGTCGGGTCCGCCGCCTCACCGTCCGCCTCCCCGCCGCCTACGCGCAGCGCCTGTTCGACGCCCGCGCCCAGGGCCCCGACGACCGCGAGCTGCGCGCGATCGTCGCCGAGGGCTTGCAGGAGATCTACTTCAAGGACGGCGGAACCCGAGCTGACCAGCTCCGGGTCGAGTTCACCGACGTCGACTAAAGGGCGTTGCAGAAGGCTCAGTCTTGGGCATTTCCGTGTATGGGTGGGGTGTTGCGGGCTGAGCCCGGTGTGGGTGGAGACGTTCACGGGCTTGCGGATCGAGCGGTTCGCGAAGCTGGTGAAAGTGGTGCGGGAGCGGGGCGGAAACGGGCCCGGCGGTGGCCGTCCCTGGTGCCTGCCACTGCCCGACCGGTGCTGCTGGTGGATGTGTACTACCGCACGAACCTCACGATGCGGCAGCTCGCCCCACTCTTCGGGATCTCCCCGGCCACCGTCTGCCGGGTCATCCAGCGCCTGCGACCACTGCCGGCACTGGAGCCGGCCCCACGGCCGGTCGCCGACGTGGACCGGCTGTGGATCGTGGACGGCACCCTCATCCCCGTCCGCGACCGCACGGTCGGCGCTTCGTCGAGGAACTACCGGTTCTCCGCGAACGTGCAGGTCATCATCGACGCGGACAGCCGCCTGGTCGTCGCATCGGCGCGTCCCGCGCCGGGCAACAAGGCCGATGCCCACGTCTGGCGGGAGTCGGATCTGCCGGCCGCGGCAGCCGGGACGACGATCATCGCGGACGGCGCCTACCTGGGCACCGGCCTGATCGTCCCGCACCGCAGAAGGGCCGGCCGCCCACTCCTGCGCGGTCAGGAAGAGGACAACGCCGAACACCGCAGGGTCCGCGCCCGCGTCGAGCACACCTTCGCCCGCATGAAGAACTGGAAGATCCTCCGCGACTGCCGCCAGAAAGGAGATGGCCTCCACCACGCCGTCCAAGCAGTCGCCACCATGCACAACCTCGCCATGGCTCGGTGAAACAGCAGGTCAGGCGGCACATAGGCCTGCCCAACACAGACCTTCTGCAACACCCTTTAGGCCGAACTGGTCGGCGGCCCGCTGGACGGCCTGTTCCTCGACATCACCGGCTGGAGCGCGGACGAGATCCAGACCGGCGTCGCGCTGATGACCGAGCTCGGGCAGTTCGGCCCCGGCGCCCGCGCCCCGGCGACCCGCGCCGACAGTCGACGACGGGCAAGACCTCCTTCAGGTTCAGCCATGATCGTGCTCTCGTCCGACAACCAGCCGGCCTAGCCTTCGACGGGCCATCGTCCGAGCTCACGAGCATCTGACACCTCTCCCCCGCGTTTGTGGCACCACCGATTGACCTCGGTGCGAAGTGGAGCACTACCGATCCGGCTCGTACGAACGGCCCCTCAGGAATCGGTGGACGACAAACCGCTCACATGGGGAGTTCCGGCTCTGATGGCACGAAGAGCCTCGAACATGCCTTATGGCGAACGAAGTTCAACGAACTGGCTGATTCATCCGTAGCCGCTCAATCGGTGTACCCACCAGACTTCTCGGTGGCAGCCCGAGCCTCGACGGTGCAGGCCGCCACGGCAATCTCGCCTCAGTCGAAGGAGGGGTAATGAACCGTCGGACAAAGTTCACCCTGGCCGTAACGACCGGACTCGTCGGTGCAGCGCTTGCACTCGCGCCCGCGGCCCAGGCCGACGACGTCTCGATCAGCGGCTACGACAACTGCGCGTCCGGCTGGATCTGCTTCTACTCGGAGAGGGACGGAGGCGGACAGAAATGCCAGTGGTCCCAGAACTCCACCGACACCCGTTCCCAGTGTTCATGGATGCGAGCCGGCACGAACACCCGGTCCGTCTACAACCGAACCAATAGCAGGTTCCACTACTACCACAACGTCAACTACACGAATCGGATCGGCAGCACCACCGCCGGCAACAGGGGAAATCTCGCGGGGACCTACACCATCGGCTCCCTCTGCGCCGGCTCCTGCCCGGGCTGACATCGACCTCCGGTGCGTGTGCCGGGCCGAGATCCACGACAGCCGGGCCGCGAGCTGCGCGAGACTCCGGGTGTCGGGGTGGGGTGGCTTCGGGGGGCCGTCCTGCGGTGTGTGGGCCCTCGCTTCTTGACTCGTCATGGCCTGCAGGCCCGGCGGGGCTGCGCCCCGGCGCCGGCCGGGGTTTCGCCCGGCCGGTGCTGGTGGGGGTGCGCGGTTGGCTATCCGTCAGGGGCAGCTGATGCGGGTGTCGCCGGTGTCGGTGGTGCAGGTGTCGACGCCGGAGCCGCCGTTGGCGGTGTCGTTGGCGCTCACGCCGTCGGTGGTGGTCAGGCGGTCGTTGCCGTAGTAGCCGGTGAGGACGTCGTTGCCGCGGTCGCCGTTCATGGTGTCGTCACCGAAGCCGCCGTCGAGATTGTCGTTGCCCGGGCCGCCGTAGACGGTGTCGTTGCCGAAGCCCGCACGCACGGTGTCGTTGCCGGAGAGCGCGCAGATGACGTCGTTGCCGTAGCCACCGGTGAGGGTGTCGGTGCCGGACGTGCCAACGATCGTGCAGCCCCGGGCGTTGTTGACCGAGGTGGTGGCGGTGGCGCTGTTGTCGCCGGTGTTCGGGTCCTGCGGGGAGCCCGTCACGGACGCGGTGTCCCGCAGGGTGCCGGTCGTGCGCGGTTCGGCGGTCACGGTGACCGTGGCGCTCGCGCCGGGGGCCAGGCTGCCCAGGGCGCAGGTCGCGCCCGTCGCGGTGGTGGTGCAGGTGCCCTGGGAGGGCACGGCCGAGATCAGGGTGCCGCCGGCCCCCGAGAGGGCGTCGGTCAGGGAGACGCCCGTCGCGGTCGCCGTGGAGGAGGCCGCGTTGGTCACCCGGACCGTGTACGTCGCCTGGTCGCCGATGCTCACCGTCGTCGTACCGGACTTGGTGACGGACAGGTCCGCCGACTGCGGCGGGGGCGTGGTGCCGCCACCGCCGAGGTAGCGGGCCACGCCGCGGTCGGCGGCGAGGCTGTTGGCCTGGCCGACGACCCCGCCGGCAACGATCTTCCCGTCGGGCTGCAGGGCCACTTGGGAGGCCTGCTCGGAGGGGCCGCCGAAGTCGGTCGTCAGCCGGCCGTCGCCGTCGAAGGAGGTGTCCGCGGCGCCGTTGGTGTTGTACCGGGCCAGCGCCCAGTCGCCCGCGTACCGGCCCGCGACGACGATCCGGCCGTCGGACTGCAGGGGATCGCCGCCGCCTGGGCCCGCGCCTGGAACGGCACCGACCCCCAGGCCCTCGGCGCCCTGTTCACCGCCGACG
>NZ_JBGBPT010000134.1:0-16675 GCF_041106355.1 Streptomyces sp. BF23-19
CTTCGCTGACGCTTCGCCAGATTCCCGCGCGAGCGCGGGACTTGACGTCCGCAAGCGGACGTCAAGGGAAAGGCCCGGCGCAAGCGCCGGGCTGGTGGCGCTGACGCACCACCAGATGTCCGCGCAAGCGCGAACATCGAAGGGCTGTCCGCTGACGCTCCCACCCCTTCAAATCCTTCCGGCTCCGCCTCCAAGATTAGGCCCGCTGCCGCGGGCCGGCTGGCAGCAGTCGAGGGTGCCTGGGGCGGCTGTGCGGCGTACGACCTGAGCTCCCCAACCGTGCACGGATGAACGTCCCCCTGGTTACGTTCGTTGGTCTGCCGCCCCGGGCGGGCGTGGCGGATTCCTGTTGAGATCGACACGCAGTCCAGGGACACTCGCACGATGAGACAGAGCAGGTCGGCCGGACCAGTGGAACAAGGCTGGGACGAGCCCTGGTACCGGGTTCGCACAGACGTATTCGAGGCCTCGTTCCTGCCCAGCGCGGACGAGGAGTTGGACTCGGTGTGCAACGTCGATGTCTTCGTGGACCTCAAGGACGGCTCACGGTGGAGCGCGACTGTCTTCACGCTCGCGGAAGTCGAACGTTTGATGGAGTCCTGGGCAGGAAGCGACGAGGCTCTCGGTGGCCGCTACTTCTGGGTTTCGGACGGCCTGATCGTCCGGGATCCCGGCATCGACAACATGACCCACGTGATCGCCGGACTGATCGAGACCGACGAGTTCTTCTCGATCTTCCAGCGACTCAATGGGGCGGCAGGCTCTGATTGAGATTCTGGGTGGGGAGCCGGCCGGGGTCTTGCAGCGGGTCGGGCCGACGTGTGCTGGAGGTGATGCCGAGGTCTCTGCGCATCTCATCCCGCAGAAAGGTCAACCGGTCCCACAACTCACCCCTACGTCTTTCCAGCTCGCTCATGGCAGCTTCCCGGTCCGGCGTGCCCCTGCACAGCCTCTGCACCAGGCCATACATCTGTCGAAGAGAGCCGTTCACCGACCCCAGCGCATCGAGTACCTCATCGGACACGGTCATATGGGCTTCTGCGTGCTGTGAGACGTAGATTGCCCAGACACTGTCCAGGGTGGCGAGCGTCCCCGGCTCGACTCCCCCGGTCTCCTGGAGTTCGGTCCTGCATGAGACCAGTGCGTCCCTTGCCGTACGAGCTGCTGCGTTCACCTTCGCGTAGGACGCTCGACGTCCCTCAAGGAGCTGGTTGTCCCGAATGTGCTTCCGGTCCTCCAGCCGGTGCCGGTCTGCGCGTTCATGCTCCTCCCTGCGGAGGCGTTCCGCGCTCCGCTGCGTCAGCAGCACTGAAATCAGTGTGACCAGGCCACCCGCCACAGCAGCCCCAAGGGTGATTAACGCTGACCCCATCGACTCCCCCTCCCATCGGCTCATGCGCCTGTACCGTCCTTCCCTCCCCGAAAACCCTCCTTCGACACATCCGGCTACGGCGGCCTGCCCCACGACGCTGCCGGAGGTGTGTCCCGCATCTTCCGGGGCGGGATTGCATCAGCCCGTGAATCTGTATGATGCACTGTGTAGCATCCCGAGAACATCGCCATCTCCCTCCAGCAGGTACACAGCCACTTGATTCCGTGGAGCGTCGAATGCAGAAGACCGGTCACATCGTGCTGCGGCCTCATCAGGAGGAAGCAGTGGAGGCGATTGTCCGTGGGCTGGACGTTCCGCCGGGGAAACGAATTCCGGAGGCAGGGCTGCGGGCCACGGTGGTGGCGGCGTGCGGGACCGGGAAGACCTTTATCGCCGCCGCGGCGGCGCTCCGGCTCGCCCGGCACGGGCGGGTCCTGGTGCTGCTGCCGACGCTCGATCTCCTCACGCAGACGGTGCGGGAGTGGCGGCTCGCCGGGCACAGCGGGCCGGCTGTCGCGGTGTGCTCGCTGGAGGACGATCCGCAGCTGTGGCAGCTCGATGTGCGGACGACGACGTCGGCGCCGCAGTTGGGGCTGTGGCACGGGCGCGGCCCGGTGACGGTGTACGCCACGTACGCGTCGCTGCCGGTCATCGCCGAGGCCCACGAAGGCCTGTACGGACTGCCGATGGACGTCTTCGACCTGGTCGTCGTCGACGAGGCACACCGGACGTCCGGGTCAGCCGGGAAGGCGTGGGCCGATGTCCACCGCCAGGACGTCATCCCCGCCATGCGCCGGCTCTACATGACCGCCACCCCAAGGGTCTGGATGGAACGGCCCCCGCGGTCCCGGGCGCAGGAGCGGGAACGGGAGGAGGCGCGCCGGCGCGCAGCGGAGACGGAGCGCAGGGAGCGGGAGGAGGCGGAGGCCGAGGGCCGGGTCTACGTCAACCGGCCGCGTTGGGATCGCCTGCCGAGGGAACTCGCCTGCTCGATGGATGATCCGAGGGTGTTCGGGCCGGTTGTTTATGAGTTGTCGCTCGCTTCGGCTATTTCTCGGGGGCTTTTGGCGAAGTATCAAATTGTCGTCGCGGAACTCACCGACCCCGTCGTCACTCCGCAACGGCTGAATAGTGAGGAGCGGTACGAGGAGCAGCTGCGCGGCGAGCGCCTCGCCGCGATGCAGACCGCTCTCCTGGAGACCATGGCGGCCCACGGGTTGCAGACCACCATCACGTTCCATCACCGCACTGTGGAGGCGGAGGCCTTCGCGGCCGGGCTCGACCGCGTTGCCCGCCGGTTGCATGCGGTGGATCCGGGGCGGCATCCGGAGCGGGTGTGGTCGGGGTGGCTGTGCGGGGAACACGAGGGTGCTCACCGGCAGTCTGTGCTCGCGGATTTCGGGCGCAGGGCCGGGCGGGCGGTGCTCAGTAATTGCCGAGTTCTGGGCGAAGGGGTCGATATTCGGGCGACGGACAGTGTGGCCCTGATCGATCCGAAGGGGTCTGCGGTGGACATCGTGCAGGCGATCGGGCGGGCTTTGCGGCAAAAGCCCGGTGAAGGAAAGATGGCCACCCTGATCGTGCCCGTGTTTTTGCGGGAGGATGAAAAGCCTGAGGACATGCTTTCGTCGAATTCGTACCGGCCGCTCATTCGGGTTTTGGCGGGACTTCGGGCGCATGACGAAAAGGCTGTGGAGATGTTGGCCATTCCACAGGAGAACCGGAAAAGGATCGTAGACCCATCCTTGCCGGTCGGGAAGGCACCGGAGGAGGGTGAGGAGGAGTCACGGCTGCTGCTCCGGTTCGCGGCCCCGCGGGATCCGGCGCTGATCGCGAAGTGGATCAGCTACACGGTCATCAACACCGAGCGCCAGGACTGGCGTCGGGGCGCGGAAGCCGCCTACCGCTACCGGCAGCGTGAGGAGCACCTCGACGTCCCGTACGAGCACGTCGAGCCCGAAGGGGCGTTCCCGCTCGGGCGGTGGCTCTCCGATCAGCGGCGCACGTTCCGGGCCGGGGCCATGATCGGCGAGCGGGCGGCCGAGCTGGAGGAGCTGGGGATCGTGTGGGACACCGCCGACGCCGCCTTCGCCGAGAACCTCGCTGCCGCGCGCGCCTACTTCGAACTCCACGGGACCCTGGCCGCCCCTCGGCACGCGACCGCCCTGGACCGGGCGCTCGGGCAGTGGCTGACGAACGTCCGGCGCCCAGGCGGGCTCGGGAAGGACCCCGACCGCGCCGGTCGGCGGGCGGAGAAGCTCGCGGCCGTCGATCCGGACTGGAACCCCCGCGAGAACGGGTGGACGGTCGACTGGCAGCGGCACTACGCCTACCTCGCCCAGCTCCTCGCGGGCGGCGCCCGGCTCGACGACGTCGTGCCCGGGGTCACCCTGCACGGCGAGGACGTCGGGCGCTGGCTCACCGCCCAGCGCCGGGACTTCAGCAAGCTCAACGAGGAGCAGCAGCGCAGGCTCAGCAAGCTGGGCGTGAAGAAGGCCGTACGGGCGCGTAAGGCCCCCGCGAAGGCCGCCGTGGCGCCCGGGCCGGACGCGGGCGGCGGAGCGTTCCAGAAGGGCGTGGAGGCGCTGGCGCAGTACATCGAGCGCGAGGGTGGGGGCATTCCCGGCCGGGCCCACATCGAGGAGCTCCCCGACGGCAGCACACACCGCACCGGAGTATGGATCGCCAACCAGCGGCAGCGACGCGACCGGCTCGACACCGCGCAGCTCCGGGCTCTGGCCGGGCTCGGGGTGGACTGGGCGCGGTAGGAAGCAGGGCGGCCCGCCAGAGAAGCGACCCTGTACTCGCGCCATATCGGCTGCCTGCGAACCGACACCGTCCCCCGGCAGGTAGGCGCCACGCTCGCCCCCATCGGGTCCAGCTCAAAGCCCCTCAACCTGGCGAACAGCCACGTCACAGACAGTGGCCGTCTGCACCTGCGGACGGTCTGTCACGGTGCACCCTCGACCATGCCTCGCGATCACTTCGCGACGCGCTCTTGCCATCGTCGTTAGGTGTGTGAACCGCCGGGATCACCGGCATCCAACGGTGAGGGAATCCATGACGCGAGCCATCGACAGGCGCGACGTGCTGAAGCTGGGAGTGCTGGTGGCAGGAAGCACGCTGGGAGTCTGTCCTTCAGCCATGGCAGACGGACCGTCCTGCACTGCGATCGTCAGGCGGCCGGAAGTTCGCGAACTGAACGCCGATCAGTGGGATCGCTTCGCCAACGCCGTCAAGCAACTACCGGGTCCTGTGAGCGGCAGGTACTACGACAGGGCGGTCGCCGACTACCACGACAACACGGTGGAAAGGCGGGGGGTGCCCGCCTTCCTTCCCTGGCTCCGCACTAGCCTGCGCCGCTTCGAGCAGGCTCTTAACAGGGTCGACCCATCGGTTGGTCTGCCCTACTGGGACTGGAGCAAGGACTACCAGACTCCTGGACAGTCACCGTTGCTGAGCGCGTCCTACTTCGGCGGCACCGGCAGGCCCTCGGACGGCACCGTGATCGGCGGTTCCTTCGCCCACTGGAAGTGCACCCTCCCCGATGCCCACGAACTGCGCCGGAGCGGACGCAAGGTTCCCTCCATGCCCAGCCCGGAGGAGATCGAAAGCGTCCTCGCCCGCTCCGACCGCTACGACAGCCTCAGGGCATCCCTGGAGCAGCACTTCACATCTGTGCTCAAAGCGATCGGCGGGCAGGCCGGCGACCTGTCTACAAACTATGCGCCCAACGACCCGCTCTTCTGGGTCATCGCCGGCTTCACCGACCTCCTGTGGGCGGAATGGCAACAACGGCGGCCTGCTTTGTCCAGGACCTACAACGGCCAGGCCGGAGGAAAGAACGTCAGCCCGAACGACACCCTGCAACCGTTCAAGGTGCCCGTCTCCTCAACCCTCGATATTCGTGCGCCCGGCTTCTGCTACTACTACAGCCGGTGGTCAGCCAGGCCTTAATGGACCAGGCATGTGGTCGATGACGCGGCCGGCAGGCCACCGGCCAGCCGCCTCCCCGTGCTCCTCACACCAGGACACCGCGACCAGACCGCCACAGTCATGCGGGAGGTGCAGGGCGCCGGAGCACCACGCACCGCCCAGCACCACGGCTCCGGCCAGCAGGGTCAAGGCCACGCCCACAACCTCGTACCCGGACCACTGCGCCCACCAGCCGGTCGCGGCCAGCACCGTCCCCGCCAGCGCACTGCCACCGGCCCGGCGCTGCCTGCCCGTCATCACCATCCGCTTCCCCTCCTTCGCAGTTCCCCCCGGTCAGGCGGTGGGCCCGGCGCCCGCCTCGCGGGCCGCGTGCTGCTGGACTTCCTCCGAGGGCGCCACGAGCGGCCCGGCCGGAAGTGGGACGGGCTGCGGCCGGTACACGGCGCCCCGGTACAAGGTGGCCACGCCTGCCGTGCCGGCCAGGACCGACAGGACGAAGTCCGCCTGCACCAGAGCGAGGTGGCCCGCCCGCAACGCGGCCGCGAACAGCAGGCCGGTCAGCAGCAGGCCCTCGACAGCGATCCGGTCCCGGCCCGACAGCGCCCACCAGGCCGCCTGTACACGGTCCGTCCACGCCCGGACGCCCCGCCTGCGGCGTCCGGGTGCGGGAGCCGCCGCCGTCACCGCGTACGCCCCGCGCCCCTGGCCGGTGCCGCCTGTTGCCGGTGGGCGGGGATCGCGGCTTCCGTCGGGGCCTGCTGCCCGGGGGCCGCCGCGGCGGGCGTGGTGGTCGAGCGGGAGCGGGCCGCCGTCGGGGAGACCCGGCCCCGAGACGCGGGCGCGGCCGGCGCCGAGGGCGGTGTCGTCAGGGAGTACAGGGTCGCGTCCACGAGACGCCCGACCGTGGTGGAGGCGGGGCCGTCCTTCCAGGAGGTGTCGGCCTTCAGGCGGGCCAGGTGCGCGCCGAGGAGTGCGGTGCTGCCCTGGTCGCGGATCTGGTTCATGCGGGCCGCGAGGAAGGGCCACTGGCGGGAGCCGACCAGGAGACCCACCTGCGTCTCGGGCAACACGTCCTTGACGATGCCGACGATCGTGGCGTGCGCGAGCGGGTTGACGTCGAGCTGCTCCAAGGCCTTCGCGCGGTCGCCGAGGTCCAGGTCCCGGGGCACGGCCAGGCCCTCGGTCAGCGGGCCCCAGGAGCGCTTCGCGTCCGTACTCGCGGGTGGCGCCCACGGGTCGGCTGCCTCCCGCACCGGCGCAGCAGCGGGGGCGGGGGTCGGAGCGGGTGCGGGTGCAGTGCCCGGAGCCGGGGCGGGTGCGGGTACGCGTCCCGCCGGAGGCGCGCCCCACGGGTCGCCGGAGCTGCCCATGCGCGAGGCCAGCACGTCCCGGGCCGGCTGCGCGACAGCACCGGGAGCAGCGGGGGCAGGAGCGGGGGCGGCGGTGGGCGCCGGGGTGGCCGGGGCGGGCGCGGGTGCTTGCGCGGCGGCCGCGTTGATGACGGCGGCGACGGCCTGGTCGACGCCCGCTCCGGCGGCGTGCGCGTCGAGGAGGAACCGGGCGACGTCGATACCGCGGGCGTCGAGCCGGCCCATCGCGGCCGCGATGTCAGGCCAGGCCGGGGAGGAGAGCATCGCGTCGCGCACCAGGCCCTCGGGCATCGTCGCCTTCAGGAGGTCGGCCCACCGGTCGGTGCCCTCCGCCTTCGTCCGGGCCGCGTTGGCCACGACGGCCTGGTGGACTCCGGCGGTCATGCGGCCCATCTGCGGCAGGAAGGTGCCGAGGTCGACTCCGGCCTGCTGGAGGCCGACGAGCTGGCGGGCCATCACCGGCCAGTCCGCGCTCTGCATCAGCTCGGCCAGGATGTCGTCGCCCAGGACGCCGCGCAGCTGGTCGGCCGACCAGCCCGGGGCCATCTTCTCCGCGTCCTCACTGAGTTCCTCCTCCCGGCCGGTGAGGCGTTTTTGGGTGGCGCGGCGGACCGCGTCGGTGATGGTCATCATCAGCCGGTAGGCCATCGCGGCCGTCTGCGCGGCCTCCCCGAGCGCTTCGGAGAACGGCTCGGGCTGGGGCGGGTACGTCATCGGCAGGAAGCTCCCTCGGGTTGGGGGTCAGCGCGTACGGGACGGGCCCGGCCGTCCGGGATCCGGGCGCGGCCGGACCGGTACACCGGTAACGGGTGTGGCGGTCGGCAGGCCACGGCCCGGCGTACGCACCACTCGACCGGTGCGCGGCTTCGTGCCCGGGGGCGGGGCGCCGGTCAGGCCGGCTGCCTCCCGCAGCAGGACGGCGGCTTCGGCAGCGGCTTTCGCCTGTGCGCGGAAGGCCTGCGCCCGGTGCCACGCGGCGGCGGCCTCCACCGCCTCCACCAGCGCGAGGAGCAGCGTGAGGACGACCGCGGCGCCGCCCCCGCGTGCGGCGCGGGGTGCCCTCTCCAGTGCCCGGGTCGAGGCGCGCCATCCGGCACGGGCGCGGCCCTCGAGGGAGCGGGCGCCGGGGGCGCGGGCGGCCTGCTCGAAGGCGTCGGCCGCTGCCTGGACGCGGTCGCGGACGAGGGCCGGGGAGTGGGCGGCGGCGACGGCCAGGAGGTCACCGAGGGCTGCGACATCCCCGGCGCCTTCGTCCTGCCCGGCGCGGCCCAGGAGTACGGACGCTTCGCGGATCCGGTGTTCGGCCAGCGCCCAGTCGGCCTCGGTGACGAGCGGGGTGAAGCGTTCGCGGACGCGGGGCAGGGACAGGTCGTAGGCGAGCGTCGACCCGGCGAACCAGACGGGCCGGCTGCCGCCGTCGGCCCGGTCCCCGGGCAGCGCGACCGAGTACCCCACCAGTGCGCCGTCGTTGCCCAGGCGTTCGCGCACGCGCAGCCCGGCGTCGCGGAGCCGGTCGAGGAAGTCGGTGTCGCCGTGGGCGAGGGCGGCGGCCTGGCGGACGGTGCGCTGCAGGGACTCCCGGGCGGTCTCCGTCAGGCCCCGGCGGGCGGCTTTCTCGGCCTCGCCGGTGACGGGGCGGCGGCGCGCGGTGCGGTCCAGAGGTGACATCGGGGTGAGGCCCCAGCGGGCTTCGAAGACGCGGGCGGCGGCGTGCATGTTGAGGATGTCGCCGCGTACGCGGGGGTGCCGGCCGTCCTGGCGGGCGAGGGTCGCCAGGATGTGGATGTGGTCGTCCGCGTGCCGTACGGCGATCCACCGGCAGGCCTGCTCGTCGCCGTGCTCCGCGATGCCCGCGGCGTGCACCATGGCGGCGGCGACCTCGCTCCATTCCGCGTCCGACAGCAGCCGGTCGTCGGCGTGATTGCGGACCGAGATGTGCCACACGTGGTCTTCCGGCTTCGGTCCGCGCAGCGCTTCGACGGGGGCGTCGAGGAGGAGCGCCAGGTCGGCGAGCGTCATGCGGGCCGGGGTGCGGGCGGGGCACGGGAGGTCCGGGTCCCAGCCCGCGACGAGGTGGGGGTCGACGTGCTCGTCGCGTTCGCCCGGACCGAAGAGGTAGTCCAGGAGGTCGATCGTCGTCGAACCCGTCTCTGCCTTCTTCGGCATCACGACCGTGGGCGCCTCTCCCGCATCACCGCGACCGTCGCCGCGTCGAGGCGGGCCACCGCTTTCAGCGTGTCCTCCACCACGGTCGCGGCCGACTCCGGAAAGCCGGCCCCGGGCGGTCCGGTGGCGGCCACGGCACGGAGCGCGGCGACGGTCTCCCGCAGGTGGACCCGGGCCTGGACCAGCTCCCGCAGTACGTCCCCGGCGTCCCGGGAGACCGGCACCAGCACGTGTTGCGCGACCGCCATCACCTGGCGCCCCGCCCAGGCCGCCGACGCCATCCCCTCGCGTTCTGCGGCGGTTCGCACGACGGCCAGTTCGGTGTCGCTGAAGGACACGTAGAAGCGCTTCTTCCGTGGTTCACCGGCCTGGCGTTCACGACGCCGCCCACCCATATTCCCGTCCGCGCCGACTGCCACCCAAGGCCCCTCACAATTCCGTGCCAGCCGCTACCGGCTTTCCGGCGCCCCGGGGGCTTACTGCCCCCATTACGTACTAACTGGCTGCCAATTTCTAATGCCTGAAAAATGGTTGCAGGACCGTGCGCCCGCAAGCCGGGAAACCAGGCGCTGTCGGACGACAGACGAATGTCAGTGGCCGACGACAGGAAGTGTCAGTGGTCGGCGACATGACGGGTGTCAGTAGGGATTGACGTCGTCAGTGTCGATGGCGCGGAGGCTGTACTGGACGTCGTCGGCCAGAACGGTGGCACCGTCGGTGGTGACGGTGAGGAGTCCGGCGTCGATGAGTCCGGCGACGGCATGAGCCCAGGGCCCGTCCTCGTCGGCGGTCACAGAACCGTCGTGCCAGGCCTGGTAGAGGACGGTGGCGTCGAGGTCGCTGAGGACGTCGCGCTGGAGAGGCCGACGGTGTGTGCCGTTGGGGTTGCGCCACGTCGCCGTGTGGTTGCCGGGGTGGATCGCGTTCATCTGCTCGTCGGTGAGGACGTCCATGCGCGGGGCGAGGGTGAAGTGGGCGGGGGCGACCCGACGGAGGGCGTACGGGCCTCCGAGGCCGGGGGCTGCCCAGGCGTGGTCGAGGGCCTCGATCGTGCGGTCGATGTCCCAGTGCAGGGACTCGGCGAGGTAGTCGGCGGTGAGCGGGCGGCCGGCGTGCGCGAGGGCGTTGAGGACGGCGGTCGCGTCGGCTTCGGTGCCGGGGTCGTGGGGCTGCTGGATCTGGTGGTGGCGGGGCAGGCGGTAGACCTCTTCGGCGAACGGGGTGAGGTCGGCAGGGTGGAGGTCCAGGCACCGGGCGAGTTCGAGGACGACGTGCAGGGGCTGGTTGGGCAGGGCGTCGAGCCGGATGTCGTTCTCGTGGACGCCGAGGAGGTCGGCGAGTTCCCAGCTGGTCATGCCCGCGCTGTGGAGGCGACGGCGGATTTCGGTGCCCCAGCCGCGGGGCTGCCGCCTGCGGGGCGGTGCCTGGTACCAGCGGTTCACAGGTCGCCTCCCTGGTCGTCGAGAACGCTGACGGTGAGACGGCGTGCGGTCATCCAGTCGGTGTGGGAGGTGGGGCCAGCGCCGATCTGTCCGTCCTCACGGCACGCGCCGCGGTGGAGCCAGTGGGGGTGGACGCCGATCCGGCGGCAGGTCCGCAGGATGAGCTCGGTCAGGGTGCGTTCGGAGGCGGGGAGCGCGGGGTCCTGGTAGTTGACGAAGAGGTGGCCGCGGGTGCCGGAGCCTTCCGCGCGGCGGTGGGCGAGCTGGGCGGCGATGATCTCAGCGGCGTACGGGGGCAGGGGTGTCTTGCCGGTGGTGTGTCCGTAGCTGGGGCACTCGTCGTCCTCGCGGCGGTCGATCTCGGCGGCCCAGTCGGTACGCAGGTAGACGGCGTTGTCGCCGAACGTCGACAGGTACAGGTAGTGGCCGTCCTCGTCGACGTTGCGGCACAGCACGTGGGAGAACCGGTCGGGCGCAGCCGACAGGTGCAGGGCCAGGACGGTGGCGGCCGCCGCGTCGGTGGCGACGGTTGCGCGCAGGGCCCGGCAGATGGTGGGGGTGAGCCAGGTCGGCAGGCGGTCGGCCGGGGCCGGGCCGAGGCTGGCGGGCTGCCAGCGCAGGAGGACGCCGCGGCTGAGGAGGGCGGCTTGGATGGCGCGGAGGCGGATGAGCGCGAGCCGGGGGCTGGTGGCGGGGCCGATCCGTTCGTCGCGGAGGTAGGCGTTGAGGCCGCGGGCGAAGTCACCGGATCGGGGGGCGGCGAGGTCGTGGGGGTGACGGCGGACGAACTGGTCGGTGCGCTGGGCCTCGGAGCGGTACACGTGGTTGAGCTGGTCGAAGGTGTCGGCGGCGAGGCGTCGGCGGCAGACGGCGAGGAAGAGCGGGAAGTCCGCGTCGGGCAGGGCCGGCCAGTCGTCGTCGGGGTCGGGGTCCTCGTCGGGGTTCGGCGCCAGGCTGGTAGCCGGGTCGGGCAGGGGCAGCAGCCGGTAGAAGTCGTCCAGGTAGATCACGCGCAGGGGCCGGTTGGGTCCACCCGAGGGGAGCTTGCCGCGCCGGCCGTGGAGACGGGAGTGACCGAGGCTTTCGAGGGCGTTGCCCATCTTGGTCGCGTCGCGGGGTGAGGACCAGATCAGCCACAGGGTGGCGTCGACGGTGTCGGCGAGCTCGGCCAGGCGGACGGCCTCCTTCTCGGAGAGGCGGTGGCCGCGCTCGACGACGATGTGCGTGGTGCGTGCGGCGGCCAGCCATGCGGCGGCGGCCGCCCATGCGCTGTCGATGGTCAGGCGGTTGGTGCGGGCTGCGGCCGGGTTCTTGCCCGCGGCGGTCAGGACGTCCCACACCAGATCGGACGCGGACCGTACGGGGTTGGGGCGCACGACGACGCACTGGGCGGACTCCAGGGCGGCCAGGCGCCGGGTCACGTTCACCTCGTCGAAGGCGTCGGTGACCAGGTAGACGGTCCGCCACGGCCGGGCCGGCAGGGAGAGCGGGTCGGTGCCGGGGAGGGTCTCAGTCACGCAGGCCGCCGCCGAGGAGGGCGTACACGTTGTGCACGGTGTCCTCGTCCACGGTCGTCAGGTTCTGCTCCGTGCACAGGGAGGCGGCGGTGTGGGTGAACACGGCCCAGTCGCGCATGGTGCCGTGCCCGTAGGAGGCGTCGACGTCTAGGAGCAGGGCGTCGTCCGCCTCGGCGTAGATCGGGTGGTAGCGGCGCATCAGGGCCGGCACTTTCTGTGGATTGAGCGGCTGGAAGGGCAGACGGCGGAAGACCCGGGAGCGGAGCATCGGCTCCTTGGAGAGGACCTCCCAGCAGCCGTCGCCGCCGACGTAGAGGAGCGCGAATCGGGTGCGGGGGTGGTCGTGGAGGTGGCGCAGCAGTTCGATGCAGTCGCCGGTCAGACGCTGCGCCTCGTCCACGACGATCAGCCGCATCGGGGTTGCGAGCAGGCCGGTCAGCTTGGTGGTGAGGTCGAAGCGGTTGCGGGAGGAGGGTGTCTCGGTGCCGGTGAGTTCGCGCAGCAGCTGGTCGGCGATCATGCGCATGGTCGGGCGGGAGGGGAAGGTCAGGACGCACACCTGCGGCCGCTGGGTGGGTGGTAGGGCATCGAGGGCTTCGAGGGCGGCTTCGACGGCGAAGGTCTTGCCGGTGCCGGCCGGTCCGTGAACGACGCCGGTGGCCGCGTTGGCGACGAGGTCGCGGACGATGCGGGTGGTCATCTGGAAGTGGCCGGTGGGCAGGGCGGCGGCGCCGTCCAGGTCGACGAAGTGGCGCGGCATCAGCTCTCCGGGTCTGCGGTGGGGTCGGTCAGTCCGAGCAGGCTGGTGCTGGCCTTGGCGGCGAGCGCCTGGTCGCGGTCGTGCTGGGTGCGCGCTCGTCCGTCGGCTGCGCTCACCAGCCGGGACTCCGCCGGGGTGGCGCCGTCGCCGGTCATCGGGGCGAGCTCACGGCGGGCCCGCTTGGCGGCCTTGCGTCGCTCGGCGCCAAGGCGCTTGGCCTCGGCGCGGGCGTGTTCGCGGAAGGCCTCGGTCTGTTCGGGGGTGAGCTGCCCGGTCGGGTAGGCGGTGCACAGGTGCTCGGTGCCGGCGTAGACCTCGATCTGCCGGTCGTCGTGCGGCATGTACCGGATCTGGACCCGCTGTCCGCCGCGCCCGTACAGCTCGGGGGCGACGTAGGTCAGGGACTGGAAGCTGATGCCGTCCTTCTGGATCGTGCGGTCGGTGGAGGCGAGCATGAGGTGGCGCAGCCGGTCGGAGCCGATCCGCCGCAGCGGCGCCGGGTCCTCCATCCACGCCTGGAGGGGCGTGCGGCCGCCCAGCATCCGGTGCGGGCGTTCGGTGTTGTACCAGCGGGCCCACAGGGCGAAGCGGTCCACGAACCGCTCGATCCGCATCGGCCCGCCGGCCTCGCCGCTGGCGGCGGCCTGCTTGGCGGCGACGGAATCCTTCACCGGGCCGTACAGCTTCCCGCTTGCGTCGCGGGGGCCGCCGGTGAAGCCGGGGAGCTGGGAGATCAGCATCTGCTCGATGGTGAGGTTAAGCCGCTCCACCTTGCCCTTGCGATGCGGCTGGAACGGGGGAAGGCGGTGCATGACCACGGCGAGGGTGCCCAGGGCCGCCTCGACATCATCGGCCGCGAACTCCAGGCCCTGGTCGATGCGGACGCGCTCGGGGACGGCGCCGAACGGCGAGGCCTCCGGCTCGTGGAGCATGGCCATGCGCATCGCGGTGAACACCGTCCCCGACGTCGGGGTGACGGCGACGGCCCAGCCCAGCAGGGCCCGGGTCCCGTCGTCGACGACCGTGGTCATCCACGGGCAGATCGCCTTGCCCTTCGGCGGCAGCACCACGAGCGGCAGCTGCTTGTGGTCCATCTCCCAGCACCGGCCACGCAGCGCGTCCGGGCGCTTCAGGTACACCGCGGCCGCCCGGCGGCCGGACTCGCCGATCCGCCACGCTGCCTGCTCGGCCGGGGTCAGCTCCTGGCCGAACGCCCGCTGCAACGTCCGCAGCGTCACCGGGCGGCCGCCGGCCCACCCCTCGGAGAGGAAGGAAGGCACCGGCGCCCCGGCCGTCGTGCCGTCCCCCGCGAGCACGGCCGTCCGCGCCCGGTGCAGGGCGGCGATGTTGCCCCGGTAGAACGCGAACGCCTCGCGGTCGGTCTCACTCAGCAGGTAGCGCGGTCGCGACTGCCGTACGGGACGGGCGGCCGGAGAGGACAGCCACCGCCACACGGTGCGCTCGCTCACCCCGGTGCTCTGCGCGACGGTCCGCACATGCCCGGCCGTCAGCACCCCGTCGGCCCGCAGCTCTTCCAGCCGGGCCACCGCCGTACGCCGCACCTCCGCCGCGATCTTCGCCACGGTCCGAAGTGTCAGTGGGATGTCGCCGCCCCGGCACCCCTGCGACACTGTCTCCGCTCGAACTGCTGAACCCACCCCGAACCGGTTGCAGGCGCCGCGCTCCAGCGGCTAGAGCAGGCAGGGTGTCCGCCGTCCCGGAATCGGTCGTTTCCGGGACGGTCGCCCGAGACGGCGCCCGGCGACGGGAACCAGTCCCGAAAGGCGTCCCGGAACTCCGGGCGGCCGCGGCGAAGCGGGATGCGTTTTCGGGACGGGCCGCTTCGAGCGGCCGGGCGGGAGTGGAACACGTGGACGTCGACCTGGACGAGATCGCCCGCGCCGAGCTCGTCGAGCGCGAACCGTGCCCGCGGTGCGGGGCGCCGCCCGGATCCGCCTGTCGGGCGAACTCCGGTGTCGTCGCCGTCGACTACCACACCGGCCGCTACGGCAAGATCCCCGCACTGAAATCCGGGCCCGCGATCCGCATCCCCGCCGCCCGCGGTCCGGGCCAGCCGTGGCAGCCCGGACCCGAACCCGACCTCGGCATCGGCGCCGCGCTCGCACGCTCCGGCGACCGCATCGGCTACGCCCGCGTCTCCAGCAAGGGCCAGGACCTCGCCGGACAGGTCCGCCTCCTCAAGGAGGCTGGCTGCGTCCGAATCTACGTCGAGAAGATCGGCACCCGCGAGAAGATCCGCCCCGAGTACAACACCGCCCTCGCCGACCTCCGCCCGGCCGACACCCTCACCGTCACCATGCTCGACCGGCTCGGCCGCAACATGATCGAGCTGATCACCTCCGCGCAGGACCTCGCCGAGCGCGACCACCGCCTGGAGATCCTCGGCGGCCCCCTGTCCGGCGTCTACGACCCGCAGGGCGCAGGCAAGGTGCTGTTCGTTGTCTTCGCCGCGATGGCCGAGGTCGAGCGGGAGTTCATCCACGAACGGACCCTGATCGGCCTGGACACCGCCGCAGCCAACGGCAACCACGGCGGCCGCCCGCCCGCCATCGACGGCGACATGCTCGCCGTCGCCCTCCGCCGCCGCGACGCCGAAGAGTCCGTCACCGCCATCGCCAAGCACCTCGGCATCGGCCGCTCCACCCTCTACCGCACCCTCGCCGCGTACGACGAAGCCGCAGCCACCACAGACGCGCCACGGATCACCGACCACCGCGTCGAGCCGCCCGACAAAAATCGTCGGTGACCAGCCGAGAACCCAACCCGCCGATCGGGCAGGTGCCGCAGTCGCCGACGGTGTCACCTCAGCCATGTTGTCTACTACAAGGCCTTGATCATGTTGCGTTTCGTTGCCAGGAGGTCTGGAAGATGGACGAGCTGTACCCGCCGGTCGAGCCGTACGAGAAGGGGATGCTCGACGTCGGCGACGGCAACCTCGTGTACTGGGAGGTCTGCGGAAACCCGGACGGCAAGCCCGCCCTCGTCGTCCACGGAGGACCGGGATCAGGATGCGGAACAGGGGCACGCCAGTACTTCGACCCGGACCGCTACCGACTCGTCCTGTTCGACCAGCGCGGCTGTGGCCGCAGCACCCCCCACGCAAGCGAACCCACGACCGACATGCGCCACAACACCACCCGGCACCTGATCGCCGACATGGAGCGGCTTCGGAATCACCTGGGTATCGACCGCTGGCTGCTCTACGGAGGCTCGTGGGGCTCCACGCTGATCCTGGCCTACGCCGAGACCTACCCGGAGCGGGTGTCGCAGATCGTCATCGCCGCCGTCACCACCACCCGGCGCTCCGAGATCGACTGGCTCTACCGCGGAGCGGGCCGGTTCTTCCCCGAGCAGTGGGACCGCTTCCTCGAAGGCGCCGGCGGCACACCACGGGACGGTGACATCGTCGCGGCCTACGCACACCTGATGGAACATCCGGACCCCGCGGTCCGCGAGAAGGCCACGGCCGACTGGTGCGCCTGGGAAGACGCCGTCCTGTCCGGGGAAACGAACGGCGCCTCCAACCCGTACGGCGACCGCCCGCCAGCCGCACAACTGGCCCTGGTCCGCATCTGCTCGCACTACTTCTCCCACGGCGCCTGGCTGGAGGAAGGCGCACTCCTGCGCGATGCGCACCGCCTGGCAGGCATCCCGGGCGTACTGGTCCACGGCAGGCTCGACCTGGCCGGCCCGCTCGATACCGCATGGGAACTCGCCCGCGCCTGGCCCGATGCCGAGCTGACCGTCGTCGGCAACGCAGGCCACTTGGGCAGCGACACGACCCGCGCACATGTACTCAAGGCCCTCGACCGATTCGCTCGCCAGAGATGAGACCAGACCGCCCGGCAATCCAGAGTCACTGACACCTCACGTGTCGCCGACCGCTGACATATCCATGTCGCCCGACAGGCGCGCCGACACCGGGCATCACCCCCACCAACGACCCCGCACCCCACCCCGACACCCCCACACCGCACCGCACCGCCACCACGCCACCACGCCACCGCGCCACCGCGCCACCGCGCCACTGCGGCCACTGCGGCCACCGCCGCACGCCACACCCCACCACCACGCCACACCGCCCCACCCCC